>CAVABR010000172.1:0-2022 GCA_963586955.1 bacterium | reverse complement strand
CCGTTGGAACCCATTTATGTTCATTGCCATCGTAGGTAACGTTTTCGGGCGTGCTGATTTTAACCCCGTCATAGCTTGAAGCGCCCGACTCAATAGACTGAGCAGTGATGGAAAGTGTACCTTCGTTTTTGGTGATGGTGTAGTTGTCAGCCTTGAAGTTTGAAGCAGTGTCGTAGGTAATGGTGTTAGCTACATTGCCTTGGCTAACATTGGTTACCGTACCAGTTGCTTTGACGTTAGTTACTTCGCCGGTAACGAAACCCGTATTGTCTTCAGATTGTTGCCAGCCAGTCACCTCTGAATTGATGAGAGCTGTGCCGTCATAAGTCTTGCTAGCAGTTGCAGAAGTCAAGGTTACCGGACGTTGCGTAACCGTGAGGTAACCATCATGTTTTTTAACGTTGGTAAAGTTATCGGTTACGTCTTTTCCATTAAGGTTAATTTTAAATTCAGTTATAACGCTTTTGCCCGTGCCCACATCGGTTAGAGAGCCTTCGGCCTTAGCGGTGTAGGTAAAGTTCCCAGGAAGACCGGTTACATCAACCTTTTCAGGAGCAAGAAGAGCAGTTCCGTCGTATCTCTTTCCTGCCATACCTACCGAAACATTAATTTCCGTGGTATTTTTGTTTACCTTAAGGGTGCCGATAGTCGCGCTTACCGAATAGTTGTTCTGCTTTGCGGTTTTATCCCACGTAATGGAATAGGTGTTTTTGGATTCACCCACATCGGTCTGGGCACCAGTAGTTTTAAAGGTAGCAGTTTCGTCATCATTTACGAAACCTGAGATGGTGCCTTTAGCAGTGAGGGCGGTGCCGTCGTATTCTTTAGTTGCATCAAATGTTGTAACTGTAAGTGGCGCTGGGGTGATTTTGATTATTCCCGAAACACGTTTGACGTTTAAGCTGTCGGTTACGTCTACACCTTCAGCATTTTTGATAACGAGATTATCAACGTTAGCAACAATGCCTTCGCCATTTACATCCGTCACGCTTGCATTTGAAGTTGCAGTCTCTACCGTATATTCCTTAGAAAGCCCCGTAACTGCTACGGTTGCTCCGTGAGCTTGGCCATCATAGGTAAATTCTCCGCCAGTAACAGTTGCAGTAACTGGAGCCTTAACCGTTAAGGTTCCAAGTTCTTCTTTGGTAATGCTGTAGTTGGCTTCCTTTGCGGTGCTGCCCCAAGTGATTTTATACGTATTGGAGCTTGAGCCAATTTCGGTCTGAATGCCGGTTGCCTTAATAGTGGCAGTCTCATTGTTAACAAAGCCCGAAATGGTAGCGTCGCTACAAATTAAGGGAGTGTTATCGAACACTTTTTCAGCAGAACCGGTGGTTACCGTCAAAGAGGCAGGGGTGATCTTATAGGTTTTTTCAACCGTGCCAGCGTAGTTACCTGTGCCGGTTAAGGTTACTGTAACGGTGCCAACATTGGTAACATCTTGGCTGTAGCCTACCGTATAATCTTCATTCTCAATTAAAGGTTCGGCTTCACTCATTACCACTGCCACCCACTTTTGTTCTTTGCCACTATAGGTGACGTCATACGGGTCATAGATACTAACTTCGCGATAGCTTTCATCCTCAGGATTAATGGACTGAGCAGTAATAGAAAGCTTGCCTTCAGTCTTGTTGATGGTGTAGTTGCTTGCTTTAAAAGTTGAGTTGGTGTTGTAGGTGATTGTGTTAGTTACTTCGCCAACATTGGTTATCGTGCCCGTTGCTTTAATGTCAGTTACTTCACCAGAAACAAAGCCTGTGTCGCCTGACGGATCTCCGCCAGTGACTGTTGGTTTAGTAAGAGCAGTGCCGTCATAGGTCTTAGTAGCACTTTCGCTTACAAGGTTTACCGTACGTGGGTCAACCGTCAGAGTACCTTCGTTTTTGGTGATGTTGCTAAAGTTTTTAGTTACATCATTTTTGTTTGCATCCAAGATGGTGAACTCTGCTACCGAACATGGGCTAGTACCAACATCTTGTTGTGAGCCTGAAGTTTTTGCCTCGTAAGTAAAGCCCTCAGGAA
>CAVABR010000171.1:0-2036 GCA_963586955.1 bacterium | reverse complement strand
CTTTTTTCAAAAGTGGCGCTACCTGTTGGGACTACCCGCAAGATACCAACTACGCTATACTCTAACGAGGGGTATTAGTAATTCTTTGCATATAAGTGATTAGAAAAAGAATCTGGTCACTAAAGATTATGGGAGGGGTCCATTATCATGACGCTCACTAGGAGACAGTTCGTAAAAGGTGCGGGAGTTTTACTTGCAGGAGTGGGGTTAACCGGCCTTTATGGATGCACAAATACCTATTCAACCACACAAAAAGTAAGCACCTCAATCACAGTAGCTAACGGCACCCTGAAAGGCACTACCGAAAACAACGGTGTCCTTACCTGGAAAGGTGTGCCTTACGCAAAAGCGCCCGTTGGGAACCTTCGCTGGAAACCAACGCAAGCACCAGATAAAAGTGATGCGCAAATTGACTGTACACAATTCGGACCAGTAGCACCTCAGTTTATGGCCTCATTCAACGGCACCGAGCCCAATTTTGAAATTAGCGAAGATTGTTTGACGCTCAATATTTGGGCCAGCGACATCACCACAGAAAACAAAGCGGTTATGATTTACTTCCACGGTGGAGGATATGGATGGGGCGCAAGCGCAAACCCACTATTTAATGGCGCAAACTTCGTAAAAGCCTATCCAGATGTAATCATGGTCACGGCAAATTATCGGCTTGGAATGTTTGGTTTCATTGATTTGTCTTCAGTCCCTGGTGGCGAAGCATATTCGGAATCAGGGCATCTGGGGATCCTTGACCAAATCCAAGCCATTAGATGGATCAAAGAAAATATCAGCGAATTCGGCGGAAATCCAAACAATATTACTGTGTTTGGCGAATCTGCCGGTGCAGGATCCATCGCAACCATGTTGACTATGGATCTTGAGGAAGGCCTATTCCAGCGCGCAATTCTGCAATCAGGTGGTCTGAGTTTAACCAACGATCAGCATGGCTATGACACAATTAGCCTCACCCCTGCCCTTCTTGAAAAAACCGGTTGCAAAACCATGGAAGAGCTAATTGCTATTTCCTCAGACGAAATGGTGACTAAATACCTAGAAAAATTCAACAATGGCTATACCTTGAATCAGCGCGTTTGTATGCCTCTTCGTGACGGTAAAGTCATTCCATTTGATGGTTATGAAGTCATCAAGGATTCTGCGAAAATTAAAAATATTGACCTTATGGTTGGCGCTACAAAAGATGAGTACAATTATTGGCTTGAAGAATACTCAACCGCCATTGGTTCAACTGATCTAGCTTCAAGCAAGCAGAGCTTCACGGAAATTCTCCTTGATCCGCACGTTAATCATTCAACTAGTTTTATGACAGATGCGCAAAAAGCAAACCTGGAAAAGTACTGGAATTGCCTGCCAAGTTCATTTGATCATTACGAAAAATATAACGAATACATCAATGACCTCATCTTTCGCGTCCCCACACTCATAAATGCCGCCGACCACGCCGACGCTGGTGGAAATAGCTACGTATACTATTTTGCGAAAGAATCAACCACGCCCTGCCTTGGAGCATGTCATTCAGTTGAGGTTGCGTATGTATTTGACAACCCCGATCAAACTGCATTTGCCGGCACAGTTGACGTTGGCCTAGCTGAAAAAGTATCAAATATGTGGGCAAATTTTGCACGCACCGGAAACCCAAGCATCGAAGATTGCACGTGGGAAAAATACGATACTAAAACAAGGAAAACCCTGGTCATAGGCAATGATAACTCGCTTAAGATAGAAGAAGATTATCTGGGCGAACAAAGAAAATACATGGAAGATTTTGTCTTGAACGGTCACTACTGGGAGCTCAGCGCAAACATATGTGGCTGGTTTACCGACAATGTTTCTGATATTTGGGCTGATGGAAAAAAGTAGCTTTTCCTGTGCGCTTTTACGCGCTTTTCCCGGCGCGCTTTTCTTCCGAGGGCTCTCGCATGCGCGCTTCTCTTCGCGAGCTTTCCTCCGTGCGCCTTTGTGCGCAACGCCTCTCTTCGCGTGCTATTCCCAGCACACTTTTCCTCCGTGCGCCTTTGTGC
>CAVABR010000170.1:0-2050 GCA_963586955.1 bacterium | reverse complement strand
CCTTGCCTTGCCATCCTGGCACTATTTGCTTATCAGCATCATACTGTGTAGTTTCGATGCCATCCCATACAGCGTCTGCTGACTTTCCGTTATAGGTCTCACCTGCTGTTGGAACCTTAGTGTCTTTGTAGAACGTAAGGCTATTATCCTTTGCTGAATACACCGCAAAGGCCTTTGGATCAAAAGGTGACTTCACATTTGGTGCATTGTAATTGAAGTCGGTATAGGCAGTTACCGCATCAACCGTCCAACCAGAGCAGTCTGCCGTGAGGTTTGAACACTTATAGAACATGCTCTTCATGTTGGTAGCCGCCTTTGTATCCCACTTCGAAATATCACCAACGGAAGTAAGTGCAGAACAGTCATTAAACATACTTTCCATGTTAGTAACATTTGACACAGTCCAGCTTGACAAGCCATCGATCTTGGTAAGTTTCTCGCAATAGAAAAACATAGCTTCCATGTTTTTCACGCTAGAAGTATCAAATTTGCTAACGTCTAACTCCGTAAGACTCGTCATTAAACTAAACATATGCTTCATATTTGTCACATTAGTAGTATTTAATTTAGACACATCAATTGAAGTCAGTTTTGAAAATCCTGCAAACCAACAAGTGGTACTGATTGGCGAAATTTCTGCTTCAAATTTTACCGATGTAATCGAGGAAGGATAATAATTCCCCTCTGCGTCATTAATTTGCCATCCTGGCGCTATTCCCTCATCGAGATTATACTGCGTAGTTTCAATGCCATCCCATACAGCGGTTACTGCCTTATCGTTATAGGTCTCACCTGCTGTTGGAACCTTAGTGTCTTTGTAGAAGGTAAGGCTATTGTCGCCCCCGTCAGCTGAAGCCGAATATACGGCAAAGGCCTTTGGATCCCAAGGTGACTTCACATTTGGCGCATTGTAATTGAAACTGTCATGCTTAGTTACCGCATCAACCGTCCAACCAGAGCAATCTGCCGTGAGGTTTGAGCAGTTCTCAAACATGCCGGCCATATTTTTAACATTACTAGTCTTCGTATTCCACGCAGTAAGATCGCCAACAGAACTGAGAGACGTACACTCATAAAACATACCATTCATAGTAGTCACACTTGAAACGTCCCAAGAAGAAACGTCAAGTTTGTTGAGGCTTGAGCAATCGTAGAACATGCTCCACATATTTGTAACCGCTCTGGTGTTCCACTTTGATAAATCAAGGGAGGTGAGGGATTTGCAATCTTCAAACAGCTCTTCCATAGTAGTCACACTTGAAACGTCCCATTTTGATACATCATCAATAGTTGCAAGCCTTAGACAATATCGAAAAAGATTTTTCATGTCTGTTACTTCTGAAGTGTTCCAGTTTGCCATTCCGCTTAGAGCGGTAAGTTTTTTGCAATAGTAGAACATCGAACGCATAGTTTTCGTTTTGGATGTATCTAATTTAGAAAGACCATCAACACGAGTAAGGCTTCCGCATTGACTAAACCACTGGGCGGTACTTTCTGGTTGAATTCCTTCGTCAACAACGTTAACGGTCTGTATCTGTTCTTTATATTCACCCCAAGGAGCTTCATAAATTGAGGTGTAAGTTTCCTTATCAAATCCTTCATAAACCGCTATTACATTTGTTTGGGTTCCAATTGAACCGCCTTTGCTTGGCTTCTCAGACGCAGCACGGTTGTAGAAATTAAGCTGACCATCTGTTGAGTACACCGCAAAGGCTACCTTCCCCGTAGCTTTAGTAACAAGGATAGCTACAACCCCATCAACGGTTTTGTAGTTCTGAGTGTCGTTAGGAGTAAAAGTTACCTCGAATTTATGCGAACCCTCATCTCCTACCGAAGTAGTAGAAGCGTCTTTCCAAGTTAGGGTACCGTTTGTGTAAGTTGGCAAAGTAACGTCCGCTAAAGTCTGACCAACTTCTGCCGTAAGGTTATCTGGAAGGTTAAATTGGGGAGTTGCTTGGGTGATAGAGAGCTTACCTTCGGTCTTGGTGATGTTGTAGTTACCTTCCCAGAAGCTAGATGCGGTGTCGTAGGCAATTGCGTTGGTTACTTC
>CAVABR010000169.1:0-2093 GCA_963586955.1 bacterium | reverse complement strand
TTACTTGGGATAGTGAAACAACCTTTACTTATGACGGCAAATCTCATGCACCAAGCGCAGAGATTGCTGGTGTCTTGCAAGGTGACACGGTAAAGCTAACCGTTGAGGGCGAGCAAACCAATGCAAGCGATGCTCCTTATACGGCAACGGCAACAATCGATAATGCCAACTACAAGCTCCCTTCGGTTGATGAAAAAGAATTCACCATTGCAAGAGCTGGCATTACTGTCTCTGGCATTACCGCTAAGGACAAAGACTATGACGGCACCACCAAGGCTGAGCTTAACTTTGATCAGGTCGAGCTTACAGGAAAAGTAAGCACTGATGACTTAACCGTCACCGCTGATGGTGCTTTCGAAAACGTAAACGCAGGAGAGGGCAAAACGGTTACCATTTCTAACCTTGTGCTTGGTGGTACTTCGGTCAACAACTACAAACTTGCAGAAACTGGCCAGCAAACAGCTACCACAGCAACTATCAACGCTGTTTCGCTTGATTTTGGCAAATTCAGCGTTAACACCGATGCTCAAACTTATGCTGCTAAGCAAATCACCCCTACGGTTTCTAGTGATACTTACAGGCAGGGCGCTGACTACGAAGTAACCTACGGTGAAAATATCAACGCCGGAGAGAATGTCGGCACCATTACTATCAAAGGCACTGGTAACTATAAGGGTGCGAAAACCTACACCTTTACCATTAGCCAAAAAGAACTCACGCTTACTTGGGGAGATCAAACTGCCTTTACTTATGACGGCAAGTCACATGTACCAAGCGCAACAATTACCGGTGCTATTAAAGGCGATACGGTAAAGCTTTCTGTAGAGGGCGCTCAATCTAACGCAAGTGATAAAGCCTATACGGCAACTGCGAAAATCGACAATGCAAACTACAAACTTCCAACCGATAACACTAAAGAATTCACTATCTCAAGAGCGGAAATTACCGTTTCTGGCATCACGGCAAAAGACAAAGTCTATGACGGTACCACCAAAGTGGAGTTCGATTATTCAAAGGCTGCGCTTGCTGGTAAAGTGGACGACGATGACCTAACTGTCACCGCAGAAGGAGCGTTTGAATATGCAAGTGCTGGCACTAACAAGGAAGTAACCATTACTAAGCTCACCCTTGGGGGAACTTCTGCTGGCAACTACAAATTAGCTAGCACAGGTCAGCAAACATCCACCACTGCAACTATCAATCAGGCTACGCTTGACTTTACTAGGATCGAAATTACAACTGAAGGCGCCACCTACACAGGAGAGCAAATTAAGCCTGCCGTAACAAGCAATGACTACGCCGAGTACGTTGATTATGAGGTGGTTTACGGCAAAAACATCAATGCAGGAGAAGGAAGTGTAACCGTTAAAGGTATAGGCAACTACACCGGCGAAGACACTACAACCTTCACTATTGCAAAGGCAAATCCTAACCCTACTATTCCAGAAGGTCTTACAGCAGAGACAGGACAGACCTTGGCAGATGTGGTTTTGCCGAAACAAACCGAGCCAGTTCCAGGCACCTTTGCTTGGGAGGCCGAAGACCCTTCAGCGGTACCGGTAGGAGAGGCAGGGAAAACACCTACCTTTAATGCCATCTTTACTCCTAATGACACCAACAACTACAACACGCAGGTTGTTGCAATTCCCATTGCAGTCACCAATACAAAGACAGCTTTTGCAGTGCTTTTCGGTGACAATACCTTAGGCTTCTACAACCGCGTAGATGTGCCAAAAGAAAACGAAGGATTTGACGACAAGACCGTTTCAGTAGTATACAAAAACATCGAAAATGCCAACTATCAGCCTGAATGGTTAGACAAAGCTATAACCAGCGCCACCGTAGTAGACGCCGGCATCAAACCCGCTTCAACCGCCAACTGGTTTGCGCTCACTGAAGCCTCCAAGCTCACCACCGTTGACGTATCAAAACTTGAAACTATCAATACCACTGATATGTCTTCCATGTTCAAGGGTTGTTCCGCTCTAACTGCGGTAGGAGACATTTCAAGCTGGAACACCGCCCAGGTCACCAATATGGCTTCCATGTTTGAAGGCTGTGGCGCGCTTGAGCAAGCCGGCGACATTTCCCAA
>CAVABR010000168.1:0-2129 GCA_963586955.1 bacterium | reverse complement strand
AATCCCACCTGCCAACCATAACCCTTGAAGGAGTTATTGAGGGAGACACGGTAAATTCCATTGTTAAAGGGACGGAAGGTGTCAACGCTGGATCTTATCCTGCTATTGCCTATATCGACAACACTAACTACATGCTTTCAGAGAATTACAAAACAATGTTCACCATCAATAAAGCTAAGGTTAGAATCTCGGGAATTACTGCCAATAATAAAACCTATGACGGCACCATCAAAGCGGAGCTTAATTTCGCTAATGTTAAATTTGAGGGCAAGCTCGATTCTGATGAACTCAGCGTCACCGCAGAAGGTGCTTTTGAAAATGCAAATGTCGGAGCATTCAAAACAGTAGATATCTCTCACATTGTTCTTTCAGGTACATCAGCGAAAAACTATAAGCTTGATGAGCGAGGGCAACAGGTATACTCTGCGGCAGACATTGACCAGCTTGTAGCAGAAATTGAATGGAACCAAACTTCGCTAACCTACACCGCCTCTCCAAGGTTGCCTAAGGCAAGCGTCAAAAATGCCATTCAAGGTGATTGGGTAGGGGTTTCAGTGGTCACCAAGGATGGAACAGATGCTATTAAGGTAGGCACATATGAAGCTATTCCAGAAGGCTTAAGTAACCCTAACTATACACTTCCGCAAGACATTCAAGTACAACAATTTACTATCGAAAAAGCTCCACTCACTGTCGGAGGATCCATCAGGGCATATGCGAAAGATTATGACAGAACTGATGACGCTCGGATTAATCTTTCGCAAGCTGAAATTACCGGTATACTCGGCAAAGATGAAGTCAAGGTTGAAGCTAAAGGTACCTTCGAAGATGCTAATGCAGGAGCCAATAAGACCGTCGCTATTACTTATAGTACCTCAGGCAAAGATGCCGAAAACTATGAAGCAAATACCACAACTTCAATAATGAGTACCACGGGAATCATTTATAGCGCCTCTATTGACCCTAATAAGATTGTTATTTCTTCTGAGGGTACATCTTATACGGGTGAGCAAGTAACTCCTCAAGTCAGCTATGAAGGCTTGGTGCAAAATGAAGACTTCGTAGTTGCTTATGGTGAAAATATTAATGCCGGTGAAAAAGCCGGAAGTGTAATTGTTAAAGGCATAAATAGTTGCACTGGTCAGGAAACGGTGACTTTCGAAATTACAAAAGCAGCTCCTGACTATATTATTCCGCACAACATTATCGCTGAAGTAGGGAGCAACCTTGCGCAGGTAACCCTGCCAAAACAAACAACGCCCGTAAAAGGTATGTTTGCTTGGAGTGACCCTTCTGCTAATGTTGGCACGGAAGGAAGTCATGTCTTTAGCGCTAAATTTATTCCGGAAGACACTGACAACTATAAAACAGTAGAAAATATCGAAATTCCTGTTGAGGTTACCAAAGAAAAAACAGCCTTTGCGGTGTACTTTGCCGAAGATAGTAGCTTGAATTTCTATAACCGCGTTGATGTTCCTAAAGTTGGAGATACCTTTGACAACAAAACGGTATCTGCGGTATACGACAAAATTGAAACTGAAAATTACAGAGACAGTGGCGCTCCATGGAATGACAAGACCATAAAAACCGTAAAAGTGATAGATCAAGGCATTCAGCCGGTATCTACTGCAAGATGGTTTGAGTCAGTAAATAAGGTAGACCCTACCACTGCCGATGTGGGCAAGCTTGATATATCAAAGACAACCGATATGATGGGCATGTTCTATGCTTGTACTGAGGTTACTTCGGTAGGAGATATTTCTCAGTGGGATACCAGTAGTGTTGCCAATATGCACTATATGTTCTATGACTGCAATAAGCTTTCACTCGATTGCTCAAATTGGAATGTGGATAAGGTTGGCGAAGCGCATCAGGGCTTCAATGAACATGCGGATGGCGTAATCTCTCCCTGGGATACAAAAACTGCCTTTGCGGTATATTCAGAAACCGGCGATGACAATAGTCTTAACTTCTATAAACGCGTGAAAGTGCCAGAGGTGGGTGACACCTTCGATGGAAAGACCGTAACGGCCGTATATTCAGATATTGAAAACAGCACTTACACCTATGGTGAAGAGGTGACTTGGTATAAGTATCGCGATTATATTAATTCGGTAAAAGTTGTTGAT
>CAVABR010000167.1:0-2182 GCA_963586955.1 bacterium | reverse complement strand
CCCGTCTTTCGAATGCAACACCATAATTTTTTAGGATAAACATTATTCATATATTTGTTAAAAGCCAGCCATGAGCTGGCTTTTTTGTGTTTTATATGAAGGCTTGACAAAATTATTTAAATCATCTTCTCTATATGGTGCTATGGTGTTATAATAGAAGATAAATTTCTACAAAGAAAGGCATTCACCATGGCATACTTTTTAAAGAAAACAAAAAATAAAAAGGGACTTTACCTGCAAATTTATGAAAGCCATTGGGATGCAGAGCGAGGGCACACCGTAAACAAATCAGTTCGTGCTATAGGCTATGAGCATGAGCTAAAAGCAAAAGGATTCAGTGACCCTATTGCTCACTTTAAAGCCGAAGTTGATTCAATGAACAAAAATCGCAAAGAAGAAAAGCAGGTTAGCAAAGAAAGACGAATCAAAGACACCTCTCCAGAACTTTACTTGGGACACTTCCCCATGCGTGGCGTAAATGATGCACTTAACGTTGAAAGCGATTTTAAATATCTGCAGATGACAAGCAACTTTCGCTTTGATCTTTTCGGATTGTTAAGTGATTTGGTTTATGCAAGACTTGTGTCTCCTTGTTCTAAATACAAAACATATACTGAAGTACTACCGCAGCTTGCAGGTGCACACAAAAAGTACTCGCCCGATCAGCTCTATGATGGAATTGAGTTTCTTGGGCAAGAATACAAAAAGGTAATTGAGATATATAACGCAAAAATTGAAGAAGTATTTGGGCGCGATACCTCAAAAACCTATTTTGACTGCACAAACTTTTTCTTTGAGATAGACAAAGAAGACTGGCTCAGACACAAAGGTCCTTCTAAGGAAAAAAGATGTGACCCTATTGTTGGTATGGGACTTTTGCTTGATAAAGATTGCATCCCACTAGGTATGTCAATATATCCAGGAAACGAATCAGAAAAGCCGGTGCTTAGGGAAGTAGTAAGTCAGCTAAAGAAAAGAAACAACATAAAAGGGCGCACTATTCATGTAGCAGATAAAGGCCTAAACTGCGCAGATAACATTGCATCAAGCGTTTTAGCAGGAGATGGATACCTTTTTTCTAAATCGGTAAAACAACTACCAGAAAAAGAACAAACATGGGCGCTTTTAGACAAAGACTGGATAGAAGTAAAAGACAGAGATGGTAAGTGCGCCTATCTTTACAAATCATGCGTGGATGAATTTGAATATAAAGTAACCTCAAGCAATGGCAAAAAGAAAAGCGTTAAGTTAAAAGAAAAACGCGTGGTAACGTTTAACCCTGCTCTTGCTACAAAACAAAAAGCAGAAATAGCACGTCAAGTGGAAAAAGCACGAGGGCTGCGTCTTGCAGGAGCAAAGAAAAGCGAATACGGAGATAGTGCAAAGTTTGTAACGTTTGAATCTGTTGATTCAAATGGGGAAATACAAGATACACGTGTAGTTGTCTCCCTTAACCACAAAGCAATTGATCGCGCCTTGAATCTTGCAGGTTACAATATGTTAGTAACCTCAGAAACAGAGTTAACTGATGAAGAAATATATTCAACCTACCATGAACTTTGGCGTATTGAAGAGACATTTAAAACCATGAAATCCCAGTTAAATGCACGTCCTGTGTATTTGCAGAAGCCTAATTCGATAATAGGACATTTCCTTATTTGTTATATATCGGTACTTCTTGAGCGGCTTGTACAGCTAAAAGTATTAAATGGAGAGTTTTGTACAAATAATGTCATGGAGTTTGCACGCAGCTTTAAAGTAGTAGCACTGTCTGAACGTAAATATATCAATCTATCTAAATCATCTGCCATACTTGAAAAACTGGAAGCTCTAACAGGGCTTCCACTTGGAAGTTTCTATCTCTCAAAAGGGCAAATAGAAAAAATAATCAACAGCAAACTCAAATGAAATGTGTGTTAGCAGTCATTAGCTCTTTTGCTTTTGTATGCGGCTAAAGGATTCTATGCTTTTGTCTTTCTGTGCGCTTATGTATCTGAGCTGCTGCGGCGCTAACTAGCGCCGCACATTAAAAGCGCGCGAAAATAAAGTTACCGCCGAATGGCGGAATTAAACCCTCTCGCGCGTACACTTTTATAGTGAGCATGCGCCAGGTACTTGTCCGGACAAAACAAAAGCTCATCTCATAGCACCATAAATGAAACTTTTAGTCGAAAGTCAGGTT
>CAVABR010000166.1:0-2216 GCA_963586955.1 bacterium | reverse complement strand
CGGCCTTTTTTGCGCAAGAAAATCCCGGAGCTTAGGCAACTACCTATAGCATTGGAATTTTTCATCATAGCCATTGTTGTTCCGGTGCTTCTTGCAATCTCAATGACAATAGCGGGACAGTTTGTAGTCCCTGGTGGGCTTTTTAAATAGAAACTTCGCCCAATCCTGCTTGCAAAACCTGAATATGTTTTTAGAAAGTGCGCAACCATATCCGTGAAGCGTTGCGAGGGTAAGCATTGCGCACAATATTATACGTTGCTATATTATACGTAGCTATAAGTTATCTAACTATAAGAAACAGGAATCTAGCATGTTCGTAGGACGTGAAAAAGAGCTCGCAACACTTGAAGCACTTTACGCTTCCGGCAAATTTGAAATGCCTGTTATTTACGGGCGCCGACGCGTGGGCAAAACGCGTCTTATTAGCGAATTCATCCAGGGCAAACGCGCTGTCTATTTTCAAGCCCGACGCACAAATGCCCAGGCAAATCTCGATCTGCTTTCGCTTGCTATTTCCGAAGGAGTAGCAAACGGTATCGCTGGATCATACGTCTCGTTCGACGCAGCCTTCGATGCCATCGCAACACTTTCCCGCGAGCAAAAGCTTATTGTGGTTATAGACGAATTCCCTTACTTAGCACAAAGTGATTCAAGCTTACCTTCGCTATTACAGGAAAAAATCGACCACGTATTTAAAGAGTCAACGCAGCTCATGCTTATTCTTTGTGGCTCGTCGCTTTCGTTTATGGAAGAGCAAGTGCTTGGCTATCAAAGTCCGCTTTATGGTCGCCGAACAGCACAAATGAAAATACTTCCGCTTGATTTTTTCACGGTTCAAACCTATCTTGCCAGCATGTCCGCTGAAGACGCTGCCATAATGTATGGCGCAACCAACGGCGTTCCTGCATACATGGAAATGGTCGACCCAACCAAAGACGCCACCGAAAATATCTGCAATCTTTTTCTAAAAACAGATGGCTACCTCTACGAAGAACCCAGTAACCTCTTGTTGCAAGAATGCCGTGCACCCGAACAATATGATGCCATTGTGCAAGCCATAGCGCGCGGTCGTTCACGTCTAGCGGAAATCGCAAACACAGCGCACATTCCTGAAAGTAACACGCGCACGTATCTTCGGAAGCTTGAAAGTCTGGGTATCGTGAAGCGAGAGGTGCCCTTTGGCAACGATTCAACGAAAAAGGTTATCTACTCGCTGGAAGATTCCATGTTTCGCTTTTGGTATAAGTTTGTGCCACAAAACATCGGCCTTATTGAAAACGACATGGCAGAAATTGCTTTTTCGCGCATTGAACAGGGAATACCTGAATTCATGGGAGCTGTCTTCGAAACTATTTGCTCTCAATGGTTGATACAGCAGGCAAAAACGGGCGCCTTTACCATTGCGCCCGCTGCGATCGGACGATGGTGGGGCAACAACCCGCAAACAAAAGCGCAGGAAGAAGTTGACATTGTTGTAGGTGACAACGCCGGTAGTCTTGCCCTGTGCGAATGCAAATGGCGCAACGAACTTTGCGGTGCTGATGTAGCCAAGACTTTAGTGAGACGTTCTGAACTTTTCAAAGCGGACGAAAAACAACTCTTCGTTTTCTCGAAATCGGGCTTCACTTCAGGCTGTGTTGAATATGCCCAGCAACAGGGAAATATCACGTTGGTCTCGTTTGCCGATATGACAAACCGCTAACACGGCGCGTATTCCCGAAAGTAACACGCGCACTTATTCGCGATGGCACCGAAGCCCGAAGGCTTCGCTGGGTACAAGCGCATCTCTTTCTGGCAGAAAATTTGCAATAGTGCCAAAGCCCTCAGAGCTTCGCCGGGGGATCTCTTTTGTTGGAGTTTTGTTGGTTTGGCGTTCCCCATAGCTAAAGCAAGGGGATTCTTGCTTGGGTGTCGGTATAATAACCACGAACGATCCGTCAGCGATCTGCCAGCAATCCGCCAGTGATCCGCCAGCGATCTGCCAGCAATCCGCCAGCGATCTGCTAGCGATTCGCTTGCGATTCGCCTACGGTTCGCTTACGATCTGCTGGCGACCCGCCAGCGATCCGCCAGTGATCTGCCAGCGATCCGCTTACGGTTTGCTTGCGATCTGCCCAACCTCTGCCTAGCAAAAGGAGCACCATGGCTGAAAAAGAGCCCTTGTCACCCGCGCGCAAAGCGCTCAAAGTTATTTCGTGGCTTATCATTGCTTTTTC
>CAVABR010000165.1:0-2235 GCA_963586955.1 bacterium | reverse complement strand
CTCTTATAGTTACCAATACCTTTGATGGTAATACTACCCTCTCCTACGTTTTTGTTTTTGCCATAGGCTACTTCAAAGTCTCTGCCTTGTTCGTAGGTACTAGAAGTTACTTCTGGGGTAATTTGTTTGCCGGTATAGGCAACATCTTTTGTTTCAACAACAATTTTGTTCAAGTCAAGATTTGCTTGATCAATAGTTGCCTTAGCACTTGTCTGCTGACCTGCTTCTGCCAGCTCATAGTTATTAACAGACTTACCACCAAGGACAAGGTTAGAGATGGTTACAGCTTTATCAGTTCCTGCATTTGCATCTTCGAAGGCACCTTCAGCGCTGACAGTTAAGTCATCAGTGCCTACTTTGCCAATAAATACAACGCTGTCGTAGTTGAGTTCTGCCTTAGCAGTACCATCGTAGACTTTGTCATTAGCAGTAATGCCAAAGACAACAATTTTTGCTCTCTCTATTGTAAATTCTTTTTCATCAACAGATGGAAGCTTGTAGTTGGCATTATCAATCTTTGCCACTGCGTTATAGATGCCTGCATTGGTTTGTTCGCCTTTTATGGCAAGATTTACCGTATCACCTTCAAAGACTCCCTCAATACTTGCACTAGGGGCATGTGAAGTACCACTGTAAGTAAAGGTGGTTTGCTCGCCCCAGACAAGCGTGAGTTCTTTTTGGTTGATAGTAAAGGTATAGGTATTCTCTCCCTTGTATTTGCCAAGGCCTTTAATAGTGATGGTGCCCTCTCCTGCGTTTTTGTTTTCCCCATAGACTACTTCATAGTCAGTGCCTAAAGTGTAGTCAGTGCTAGTAACTTCAGGTGTGATTTGTTTTGCACTATAGGTTTTAGCGTCGCTATCAACTGTGAACTTAGTAAAGTCAAGAGGGCTATCCCAAGGAGACTGAATGCCGGGAGCATTAGTGTCAAAGTCATTGTGGTTATCTGCCACTTTTGTTACATCCCACATTTTGCAATTTTCTTTAAGCTTTGTGCAGTCTTTGAACATGGAGGACATATTGGTGACGTTTGCGGTGTTCCAGCCTGAAATGTCTCCGGCTTGCTCAAGCGCGCCACAGCCTTCAAACATTGAAGACATATCCACTATATTTGCGCTATTCCAACTTGAAATATCTCCTACGGTAGTAAGAGAAGAACAGCCTTTAAACATTGAAGAAGTGTTGGTAGTGTTTTTGGTTTCAAGCTTTGATACATCAACAGTTGTGAGTTTTGAAGTGTTGTCAAGAGCAAACCAATTTGCGGTTGATTTAGGTTGAATGCCTGCATCAACTACAACTGCTTTTTCGATTGGTTTATCTAGCCATCCAGGCTTGTAGTCAGCGCTTTCAATACCGGTATATACATCTGATATAGTCTTGCCATCAAATTTACCTGAAGAAGGAATATTTACCTGATTGTAAAAACCAAGAGATCCATCAGCGAAATAGACCGCAAAAGCACTCTTTTCGCCAGTAACACTAACAGGGATTTCGATGTTTTCTATCGTGTTGTAGTTATCACTATCTTCAGGGATAAATTTAGCTAAGAATGTATGGGTACCAGCCTCTCCTACTGAAAGTGCAGGATTTGTCCATACAAAGCTACCTTTTACAGGACTTGTTTGTTTAGGTAGTGCTACATCAGCTAAGGTTTGGCCAACTTCAGCTGTAAGGTTTTCTGGCTTGTTATAGTCTGGATTTGCTTTTGCAATATCAAAGGTTATGGTTTTGTCTCCAGTGTAGTTGTCTACCCCTTTAATGGTGATACTACCAGCCTTTTCTCCTGCGTTGATGTTTTTGCCATAGGTTAGTTCATAGTCGATATCTTCTTTGTAAGTATCACTGGTAACAGTTGGTTTGATTTGCTCTCCGGTATAGGTTGCATCTTTGGTATTGACAGTAAAGTCTTTAAAGTCAAGAGTTGCCTGCTCAATTGTTGCAGTGGTAGTTGTTTGCTGGCCGGTGCTAGCTAGCTTGTAGTTATTAACAGAGTTTCCTGTTAAAGAAAGCTTAGTAATATTTACTTTCTTGTTGACTCCTGCACTTGCATATTCAAAAGCGCCTTGTGCAGTGACACCTAAGTCATCTGTCTTGACTTTGCCTTCAAGGATAGCTTTTGTGCAGTCAAGCTCTACGCTAGTAGTAGTGTCATAGACTTTGTTTTTGGCAGTAATACCAGAAACGGTAATTTCAGCTTTTGTGATAGTAAATTCTTTAGTGTTGTTAGCAGGAAGC
>CAVABR010000164.1:0-2247 GCA_963586955.1 bacterium | reverse complement strand
CACTAACACCGTGACCGAATTCAAGATCTTTGATCCTAGTGGCAACGATGTAACTAAATACTTCACCGGTGTTGAGAAATACACTGGCACCTTGAAGATTGACAAGCGCGTAGTAAATCTCAAGAGTGAAGGTGGCTCTAAGGTATACGATGGTACAGCGCTCACCAAACCAGACGTTACTGGTTGGCAGCAGTCTGGCAACACGGGCTTCCTCACTAACGAGGTTTCCAACGTTCGCGCAACTGGTAGCGTAACCAACGTCAGCGAAGGCGAAGTAACCAACGCAATTGCCTACGACACCGCTTCTGGCTTTAATGCAAACAACTACACCATCACTAAGGATGAAGGCAAGCTCTCTATTGTTGCTCAGTCCCTCGTTCCTGACACTCCAACCTATGGTGGAGTTGAAATCAACACGCCTGAAAACGTCACCTACAACGGAGACGAGCATAAGTGGAGCCCAACGGTAACGGACAAAGATGGCAAGCCTTTGACCGAGGGTAAAGACTACACGGTCACCTATAACACCGATGACTTTACCAACGCAGGTGGCACCATTACGGTAACCATTACTGGCAAGGGTGACTACACTGGCACGGTAACCAAGACTTACCAGATCACTCCTGCTAAGCTCACGGTTACTACTCCAAGTGCTGAGAAGGTTTATGACGGCACTGCCTTAACGGCACCTGCAACTGCTGAAAACCTCAAAGGCTTAGCAAAGAACGAAACCGCAACGGTTAAAGTAAGCGGTTCCCAGACTGCCGTTGGTTCTTCTAAGAACACCTACGCGGGCATTGAATGGGGTACTGCTAAAGCAAGCAACTACGAAGTAGCTTCGGTTACTGAAGGAACCTTGACCGTTAAGCAGTCCGCTGAGGAAATTGTGGTAACGGTAACGGGTGGCACCTTCACCTATGACGGTACTTCGCATGGAGCAACCGTAGAGGTAGGCACGCTTCCTACTGGATATAGCGTACAAACTGCAGAATCCAGCGCAACTGTTACCAACGTTGCAGAGGGGGTTGTTGAAGCTACGGCTGATAAGTTGGTTATCGTTAACGCTCAGGGCGAAGACGTAACTGACACCTTAAGCATCACCATGATTCCTGGCACGCTTGAGGTAACACCTGCTCCATTGGTTATCACCACTGGTAGCGCAACGAAGACCTACGACGGATCGGCTCTTACTAACAGTGAGCTCTCTATCGATGGCCTTAAGGGTGCCGATAGTGTAACCGCTCGCACAACAGGTGAGCAGACCACTGTAGGCTCCAGCACCAATACGTATCGCATTGATTGGGGTAAGGTTGATCCTGCTAACTACACCATTACAGAAACGCTTGGTACGTTGACTGTCACCGCAGCGCCTGCAACGGTTGTTCCAGGAACAACTCCTACGGCAACGCCTACCACACCTACGGGTACTGGCACGGGCGCTACCGGTCCAGTAGCTTCTGTGGCTGAAACGCTTGAAAATGGCTACGAAGCTGTTACGGGCAACAATGCTGAAGAGCAGATCTACGACGAAGAGACACCTTTGGGTCGCGCATTCGACACCTGCTGGGTACACTTCTACATGATCATCTGCATGTTGATCACGGCAATGTACGCTGCGGGAGTTTGGATTCGTCGTGGCAACCATACTCACAAGTTGAAGAAAGATATGAACAACATTATGGGGGGTGGCAACAATGGGCCAGAAAATGACCCAGTTGCCACAACCGATCCATCAATGGAGGCATAAGGGATGAAAGCTAATAACTACATAGTCCTTGGTATTTCGGCGGTTGTAGCAGCGTTCTTGCTCTTCCTGTGGTACTACCTTGGCTTCAACCAGATAGATAATCCACTGGATTTGGTTCTGGCGATTATCTGGTGGGTAGCCATTGTGGTCTTCATCGCAGTGATCCTGATTTTGGAAAACAGGCGCAAGCGTCAGATACGTACTATCTATGTATCGCCTACGGCGCTCTATAACAGCGAATATGGTGTTGTTGGTTTGCGCGGAAATCCAAACATGCAGGTCATGCAGGAAATTTTGGAAAACCTTCGTTATAATTTCAACAGAGAAGATCTTCCTGAAAATGACAAGTTTGATTATCGCTACATCGTTCAGACGGACGAATACAAAGCAAGTAAAACAGATGGCGAAGATCCTACTTGGAAGGGAAAGGTTATCAAGCTCGATAAGGAAAACGGCAACACTGAAATTTCCTTTGACGACATTGACCAGCTAAGCGATGC
>CAVABR010000163.1:0-2264 GCA_963586955.1 bacterium | reverse complement strand
TACAGAAGAGCACAAATTTCCTAGCCAATCCCAACATTAAAAGAGCAGAGTAAAACTAAGCTCCTTCGCTAAGATATTTGCCTCGAGTATTCCTTCAGTTGGCTACTGAGGAAATTTCGGGATAGAAAACCTACCATTTTGGAAAGTCTGTTTTTTATGAGGGAGCGCACAATGAATGAATACAACTTGGAACCAGGAGAATATGTCTTAACTCAAGCCTCCCCTGTTCGGTTTGGAAACACCTCCAGCAATGAAAAGCTTAAAGAAGTTGCGCTTTCAAACAGAAATCTTATCTTGGTATATTCGGTAAAAACCGGCCTTTTTCAAAGCAAATCATATGTAAAACGCTGTCCGCTTTCTGCTTTATTGGACGCTCAAGGTGCGCCACAGGTTATGGCCACCAAATTTCGCAATGATTACTTCTTGCAAGCCATTTTTGGCACCGAAAATATTACGCTTTATTTCCCTGAGGCGCCCAAACGCCTTGCTCAAAGATGGGCAGACAATCTGGCCAACGCTGCCACCGACAACATTTCAGAGATCAGAGAAAGCTCTGATCTAGCAGACGAAGTTGGAGCCGTGGTAGATGAAGCAAAAGAGATCTTCGGTAGCATATTCGGCGTCAAAGGCAGATCTAGACAAGCAAAGCAAAGAACAATGGGCAACCCTCAAATAACCACTAAATGCAGGGGATGCCATGCGCCACTTGCTGGCCGAAAGGGCGAAACAGCAACGTGCGCATACTGCGACACAAAACAAACGCTTTAGTACAAAATACCTGAGGAGCAAAAATGGGAATTGTAGATGCAATTTTCGATTCAGTAGGCGGTACCTTCCAAGACCAATGGAAAGATATTGTAACCGCAGGGCCGTTCGATGAACATACTTTGGTAGCTCCCGGCATTCGAAAGCGAAGCCAAAACGAACGTGGCATGAATAAGGGTGCCGAAGAAATTCTCTCTAACGGGTCAAAAATTTTCGTTCCTGAAAATACCGCTGCGTTTATTTTTAGCCAATCAGGCATTGAAGAAGTCATTACTCAGCCCGGTGGATACGAATATCGCAACGGCCAGGCTACCGTATTTGATAAAACTGACCGCGCTGAGACGGGTATTATCTCTACCATCGTGGGGCAAAGCGCTGAACGTATTGGGTTTTCTGGTATGTCCCCTGATGAAAAGCGCATTGCCTTTATCAACTTGCGAGAAATCCGTGGCATCAAATACGGAACCCGTGGTCCGCTGGTATATCATGACCTGTTTTATCAAACTGACCTGGAGATATTCTCCTACGGGTCAATAAGCATTCAGATTGTTAACACGCTGACTTTTGTGCGCAATTTTTTGCCACCTAATACCTTCCGCTACACCGTTGATGACCCAAAAGCGCGCAGACAGTTAACTTCTGAGTTTTTGCATTCCTTTATAGCTGCCGTAAATGGGCTTTCAAACGAATATCGCATTTCTAGCCTGCCGGGACAGACCAATCAAATTGCGCAGATCATCGCAAATGAGGAAGCTAATGCCGGCACTTGGGAAGAGCGCTTTGGCATAAAACTTGCAAGCATCGCCATCGAAAACATTGAGTTTTCAGACGAATCGCGCGAATTAGTGCGTCAGTATTCCGAGAGACGCATGAATGTTGCTGCCTATGAGGGTCTTTCTGAGCAGGCAGCTAATGTGGCTGCGCAACAGCTTATTGCGGAGGGCGTGCATGATAATGGCCTAGGCGAAGGTGGCGGAATGCTGTTTGGCATGGGTTTGGCAATGGGGCTAGATCCTACGAATGCAAGTGCACGTGGTGCTGGCGCTAGTGGTGTTGTTGGTGGCACTATACCGGGTGCAGGCACGCAAAATACAAATGCAACCGATACTGGTACGAGCACAGCAACCGGACAAGCTTACACAAACGGCGCTGATATCAACATGGGCGCCACTGGTTCAACTACTAACGCGACAAACACAAATGCTACCGAGTCCGTCACAGGCACGCCCGCCACCTCATCAAACCCTGAAGAAGCAAGCACAACCACCTCTTCGATTGATAATCAAATCGAAATGATCAAGAAACTCAAAGAACTCGTTGATGCGGGAATACTTACCCAGGAAGAATTCGACGCAAAAAAGAAGGATATTTTAGGGCTCTAAGCACAAGACGACAGGTTTGTATCTAGAGTGATTTTGTCCTCTATACTGAACAAAATCACATAGAATCTGTTCAGTATAGAGGACAGATTTGCCTATAATTTGTTCAATATAGAAAAC
>CAVABR010000162.1:0-2410 GCA_963586955.1 bacterium | reverse complement strand
TATCTATCCCGCTTGCGAACCGCGGTGAGCGTGAGCACCACCGAAAGCGCAAGCATAACAACAGAGGTAACTATTACGTGAACAATCACTTCCGCGTTTAAGGCAACACTTGCCAATTCTTTTGGAGCGCCTCCTAGAATATCAACCGCATCCCGCGTTGCCGATGACAACATAGAGATAGCCGTCGTGGGAAGCCAGTTCACCAATTCGCTATACATATCGGCAAACATGTCAGCGGATGGAATGAAGAGAAACACATTCGCTACCAAAGAACTTAAAAACCCGGTTGCCAAGCAAAGCCCCAACACGTAGGCAATAACCTGGTTTTTCAAAAGCCACAAAATAACAAGACATAGACTTGCGCATGCCCATGAAAGAAGAATGAGCAAAAGGCTCCACACCAGAATATGCACGGGACTGTCAAAGCTTTTGAAACCCACAAAAAGTTGCCCGCAGACCAACGCCACAACCACACCAATAACAACAAAGATTACCGACACACAAAGGGCAAACAGGATTTTGCTTAGGTAGTAGGTTTGCTTTCCGGTGCTGGTGATGATGTTTTTAGTAAAGCCGTCGCGTATTTCAACCCAACAGAAGTTAGTAGTGGCCCAGCACACAAGCATGGTCAGCAAGCCAAAACTCAACAGGCTCTTTCCTAAAAAGTTAGAAGGGCTTGAGAAATTTGCGAACATATCAAGCGTTGCCGATGTGGTACTTTCTGCGCTTTGTGCGGATTGAGCAAAGTAGTCATTGAGATCGTTACCTAAAAGCACCGCAAAAAACACGTTGCCCAACACAATGACAAGCAAAATAACAACGTACCAAAATATGTTGCCTCTTAGTTTACTGGCGCGGTATAAATCGCCTCGAAGAAGTGTTTTCATGAGTTAGTTTCCTCCTTCAGTACGGTTTGAGCGCATAAGCGAAAGGAAGAATTCTTCCACGTCGTGTTCTATTGTTGTGAGCTCTATGACTTGCTGGTTTTCTTTATAGAGGAGCGCTGAGATTTCCTCGAGCGTGCCTGCGTTAGAGATGAGGAGTGAGTTTTTACCTTTTGAGCCCGCGCCTTTGTTTTTGGTTGCGCCTTCGCCTTTCGCGCCCGCACGGACGCCCACGCCTTCTCCGACACCTTCGCTTTTTGCGCCCGCGCCTTTGCCGGCACCTTCGCCTTTCGTGCCCGCGCCTTCGCCAAACTGCCCGGTAATAACAGCCTGCGGAAACGCTCTTTCTATCAGTGCGCGCGTGGTGAGCATATCAGCCGTGCGCACCAAAATGGCGCTCTGATTTAAGCTGTGCATTTCTTCGGCGTTGAATTCGGCCACCATACGACCCTCATCAATAACGCCAAAGCAGGTAGCAAAACGATTAAGCTGATCTAACACGTGGCTTGAGACCACGATAGTGATGCCTTTTTCAGCGTTAAGCTTTTGAAGCGCAACGCGCATGGTATGGGTTGCTTCCGGGTCAAGCCCGTTGAATGGTTCATCAAGCAGGAGTAATTCCGGCTCGCCTACCAGGGCAATTGCTATGCCCAAACGCTGGCGCATACCAAGAGAAAAATCCTTCGCTTTGCGTGATCCCGTATTTGCCAATCCCACAAATTCAAGGAGCTCTTGGCATTTTTCCTTGGCATTTTCTACCCCAAGGCCAAGCGCCCTCACCATAAGATTGTTATAAGCAGAAAAATTATTAAACAAACCCGGGGATTCAATCAAAGAACCAATTCGACCAGGAACTTCGGCCTCTCCGTCTTGGCGGCCAAAAAGCTCAAGGCTTCCTTCGCTTGATTCAATGAGGCCACAAATCATTTTCATGGTGGTGGACTTGCCCGCACCATTACGCCCTATGAATCCATAGATGTCGCCCTTCGATACGTTCATGTTGAGCGCATCAACAACGTGATTTCCGTCGTAGACTTTCGTGAGATTACGAGCTTTTATTACAGAATTGCTCACGCAAGCTACCCCCTTCTTATGTCTTTGAGCATTATTTGTTGCTTTTGCTTCACAACTTAACATATAGCGCAAACTGCTTACTCACCTGCGCTCAAGGCAACGTCAACACAAGAAAAGGACTTAATGCCAACGAAATGAGCATCTTTCCTTATAAACCCATTTTGTCTCTCCCGCCCCAGCAGGAGGCCACCACCCCAGCGGGCAGTCACACAAAATGGACCCGCGATTGCGAGCTCATTTTGCTTTAGCGCGCAATTTGATTCTTTAGCGCGCAATTTGATTCAATTCACCCGGGACAACTAACAAAATGTGCGGAAATCGGGTAAATGCTCATTTAGAAATGTGCGGAAATCGGGTAAACTAGGTAAATAAAAAGTGCGGAAATCGGGTAAATGGCCGTTTGAAAAAGTGCGGAAATCGGGTAGTTCGAAAATGTTTCAACGAAAAATATA
>CAVABR010000161.1:0-2425 GCA_963586955.1 bacterium | reverse complement strand
GATGTTGCGACCGTCATCGTAGAAGGTGCAGAGGTCAATGCAGGCACTGGTTATACCGCAACTGCCACTGAGCTTGATAATGCAAACTACAAGCTTCCTTCTGCTAACACTAAAGAATTTAGCATTGCTAAAGTGCCAGTTAAAGTCTCGGGAATCACCGCCAACAATAAAGTCTATGATGGCACCACAAAAGCAGTACTCAACTTTGATAACGTCAAGCTCGCAGGCAAAGTAGGCACCGATGACTTAACTGTTAGCGCAGAAGGCGCATTCAAGGATGCAACTATAGGAACAGATAAAGAAGTAACTATTTCTAATCTTGTCTTGGGAGGAGACTCTGTTGGTAACTATGAATTAGCCAGCACGGAACAGCAGACATCCACTACCGCATCCATCACGCAAGCTTCGCTTAATTTTGACAAGATAAGCGTTGATACCAAAAATGTTGAATATCCCGGCAAACAAATTAAGCCAGAAGTTACTAGTTCAGACTATGCCAAGGGCACTGATTTTGAAGTTACCTACGGCGAAAACAAAAACGTAGGAGAGGGAACCATCACCGTTAAAGGTATTGGTAACTATGCGGGTGAAAAATCTTATACCTTTAATATAACCCAAAAAGAAATTACGCTTTCTTGGTCGGGTAATACCTTTACTTACAACGGTCAAGCGCAAGCTCCAACCGCTACGGCAGGAAACCTTGTTGAGGGCGACACGGTAAATGTTAAGGTGGAAGGCGCGCAAACTAATGCAAGCGAAACTCCCTATTTAGCAATTGCTACTGAACTCGATAATGACAACTACAAGCTTCCCACCGAGACAATTAAAGAATTTACCATCAACAAAGCACCGGTTAAAGTTTCTGGCATTACTGCCAGAGATAAAGTTTATGACGGTACCACCAGCGCAGTGCTTGACTTTGGGAGCGCTGTTTTTGATGGAAAGATTGACAAGGACAGTTTAACTGTTACTGCCGAAGGAGCATTCGAAACTGCAGATGCGGGAGCCAATAAAACCGTAACCATTTCTAATCTTGCTCTTGGAGGAGACTCGGTCGATAACTATATCCTCGCAGAAACTGGTCAGCAAACAACGGTAAAAGCTACTATTAATCAAGCTTCGTTTGATTTTGGCAAGCTCAGTGTTGAGACTGGTGATAAAGAATATGCTGGCAAACAAATTACTCCGGCAGTTGAGAGTAAAGACTACAAGCAAGGCACTGACTTTGAAGTGGCCTACGGTGAAAATAAGAATGCAGGTAAAAATGCCGGCACTATCGCCATTAAAGGCATTGGCAACTACACTGGTGAGAAAACCTATACCTTTGATATAGAACAAAAAGAGCTCACGCTTTCTTGGGGTGAGCAAACTAGCTTTACCTATGACGGCAAATCTCACGCACCAAGTGCAAATATTACTGGTTATTTTGAAAGTGATACGGTCAATCTCACCGTAGAGGGTGCGCAAACCAACGCAAGCGAAGCTCCTTATGTTGCTGTAGCAGCAATTGATAATACAAACTATAAGCTCCCAACCATTAACTCTAAAGAATTTACTATTGATAAAGCGCCGGTCAAAGTCTCTGGAATTACCGCTAACAACAAGATCTATGACGGCAACACTAAAGTAACATTTGATTGCACACAGGCTAGTTTTGTGGGTAAGTTAGATAAAGATAAACTTAGCGTCAGCGCTGAAGGTGCATTCGACTATGCAGATGCTGGCAAAAGAACGGTAGTCATCACCAAGCTTACGCTAGGCGGGGATTCAGTCGGTAACTACAAGTTGGCAAACGCTGGTCAGCAGACAACTGCTACTGCAACTATTGATCGTGCTGAAATTGAAATGGCCAAGGTAAATATTGCAATTGAAGGTGCTACCTATACTGGAGCGCAAATTAAGCCTGATGTAAGCAGTACTGTTTATGTAAAAGACACTGACTACGAAGTTACCTATGGCGAAAATATCAAAGCAGGGAAAAATGCCGGTAAGGTAACCATCGAAGGCGTTGGTAACTACACGGGAGGAGGTTCTATTGCCTTTACCATTGCAAAGGCAGACCCTAAGTACAACACTCCAACCGATCTTACGGCAGAAGTTGGTCAAACCCTAGCTGACGTAGTCCTACCAAAACAAACTACTCCCGTAAAAGGTAGCTTTGTATGGATGGATTCATCGCTTTCAGTTGGAGAAGCTGGTACCCATACTTTCTTAGTTAAATTTGTCCCTGAAGATACTGATAACTACAACACGCTAGAAAACATTGAAATTCCTGTTGCCGTTACAGCAAACAAGACTGCCTTCGCAGTGCTTTTTGACGACAATACCCTAGGTTTCTACAACCGCGTAGATGTGCCAAAAGAAAAAGATAAGCTCGATGGCAAGACCGTTGATCAGGTATATGAGAATATCGAAGATGCCAATT
>CAVABR010000160.1:0-2449 GCA_963586955.1 bacterium | reverse complement strand
CGAAAGCAAGGCTAAAGCCAGACGCTCTGCGCGCGCCACAAAGACTACGGCGCCAAAACGAGCTACCCGCTCTAAGCAAAGCGAACAGGCTGAGCAGACCGAATAGTCTGCTTATAGGACAAAAATTATGTCCTTTTTTGGGCGTTGACGCAGGTCAGCGCCCATTTTTTATGAAAAAAGTCAAAAAAATCGACTTTTTTACTCGGACAAAAAGTGTGTCTAAATTTTAAAGTTTCACCAGTTCAGATAATGTAAATCTTGCTAAAAAGTCACCTATTTTGATCTGGAGAAGCCAAAAAACACCGCTGATTTTGCAACGCAAGCAAAGTTTCTTTGGCCGCAAAAGTCAAAATGAAGCAAAACAAACCTCTCTTCTGCATCCAAAAAAGCCCAAACTCATACCAGCAAAAACAGCGTATTTGTACCACTTTTCCGCCAGCGGTGAACGGGCTTTTTTCGCCGATAAACGATCTCCCAAAAACCGTGAAACAACTCTTTTTAACCTCAACGCAAGTTAACCCTGGGTTACTTAAATCATTCAGTGTTCTCATTAGATTAAGAGATACCAACTTATCCCTTAAAGCGTTTCTCTTCGGAAGAAGAGTTTTTGTTTTGCCACCTTAACAAGAAAAGGAGTCGCCCAAGTCCTAAAACGTTTTATTTTCTAGAGCTATTTAAATCATTGAGAGAAGATAGGTTGCCCATCTTCAGAGCGGAGGTCATATGGAAGCTCTATCCTTAACAACCGCATCGACATCCCCCACTAATTCAGTTCTATCTGAAATACTTGAAGACGCCCACGTTGATACAAAAGATTGTTATCAATGCGGGAAATGTTCTGCTGGATGTCCTGTTGCGACTTTTGCAGATTTAACCCCCCGAGAAATTCTTCGAAACCTACAGTTAGGCGCCGTAGATACCGTTTTATCTTCGCGTATGCCCTGGCTTTGTTTAGGTTGTGGCATGTGCCTTGCGCGATGCCCGCAGTCGGTAGACTTACCAAACCTTATGAGCGCTTGTCGCAAGAAAGCCCAACAACAAGGCACGGTTCCCATCAAAGAAGTTGAAAAGTTCAATGCGCTCTTCATTGATGGTGTTCACGCAAAGGGTGTCTCTGACGAAGCCGAACTTGCCATGAAGTACAACATGACCACCGGCCATCTCTTCCAAGACGCACTCGGTGCTCCAAAGATGCTTGCATACGGAATGATCAATACCAACAGCCATGAGCTTGAAAACCCCGAAGAAGTGCAAGCAATCATCGACCGCGTTCGCGCCATTGAAGGCACCGCTCAAAAATCAAGCGATACCGCAAGCGAAGAAAGCACCACTGGCACAAAACGTGAAAAATTCAGCCTTGCATCGCTGTTTAAGAAAGGGGGCAACTAATGAAATACGCCTATTTCCCCGGATGTTCTGCCTCCTCTACCGGCATTTCTTATACGCTCTCTTATAACTATGTTGCTCGTTGTTGCGGAATCGAATTAGCCGAAATCCCCGATTGGAATTGCTGTGGCGCTTCCGCAGCACACGCGGAAAGCCACTTGCTTTCAGAATCACTTGCAGCTCGCTCTCTTGCATTATCAGAAGCTACCTATGGCAATACTGACATCCTTGCTCCTTGCGCCGGATGCTACCTTCATCTCAAGACTGCCCAGCAACACGGGCAAGAAGATGAAGCGTTGCGCCATCAGATTGAAGACATCATTCAAAAACCTTGGAGCGCCGAAGCTCAGGTAATAAATGGCATAGAACCTTTCTTGGATAGTACCGTTCAGAAAAAAATTAAAGATCACGTTTGCCATGCGCTTGATGGGCTTAAAGTTGCTTGTTATTACGGATGCGCCCTATTGCGTCCCGGTTCAATAACGCATTTTGATGACGACGAGCAACCCCATGTCATGGAAGATGTCATTGCGCTTACCGGTGCTACCCCCATTGAGTGGTCATTCAAAAACGAATGCTGCGGTGCATCACATCATGTAACTGTTCCTCAAGCAGGACGCACTATGGTTCGCAAGATTTTAGAAAATGCAGCGCTTCAAGGGGCGGATGCAATAGTCTGCGCATGCCCGCTCTGTATGCTCAACCTTGATATGCGCGAAGAAAAAGTTAACGCGCTTCGTGCAAAAGAAGGAAAAGAGCCTCTTGATATTCCTATCTATTACTTCACGGAGCTCATTGCGGCAAGTTTTGGTGCAAACGAATCAAAGATCGGCCTAAACAGGCATTTCCATCCTGCAGCCAATCTTCATGAGCGCGCCTTTGCTTCATGGCATCAAGATCAGCTGGAGGCTGAGCAAAAAAGACAAGCCGAAGAAGCCAAAAAGCAGGCAAAACGCGCCCAGCGCAAAGCACAAGCTAAACCAAAAGCGCCAGCCAAAGCTGCCGAAGCAAAAGCTAAGCCAGAGGCCAAACCGGCAGAGGCTAAAGCGCCCGCTGATGCCAA
>CAVABR010000159.1:0-2584 GCA_963586955.1 bacterium | reverse complement strand
TATCAAAACTAAATGTATCAAAATCAAGTGCTTTGTTAATGCTTATCTTCAAGGTAAGTTCGATGCTTGATTTACTGTTGTTTTTAACTTGATTAAGCAACGAAGCTGGAATAGTTTTCCCATCCCATGAGCCTTGCACGAAAGAGCCTGTTTCAACGGTTGCATCTTTAATGCTGGCGTTCCAGCCTTTTAGCTCATCTGGAGCTTGAACATTATTGATAAAAATAGGCTCACCTGAATTATTAGCGATCACCAAATCATTACTAATAACATTTCCTTGCTCATCTACTACTACATTGCTAGTGCCGGTGATGCCCTCAAGTGCTTCTTTAGCAAACGCATTACTCTTGCTTGCAAACATACCAAAACAGGCGCACGCAACAAGGGCAGTTACAACCGCAACGACAATAGTCTTGTGTTTAGCAGAAGCTGGATCTTCTGCGAGCGTGCCGGCCGAAACGCCCGCACTAACCAAGCGCCTGCTTTTTATAAAGATATACAAAGCTCCTGCAAGTAACACCACCGTACCTAAAATAAGCCATACAAGCGTATCACCCGTAAGGGTAACTGAAGAAAAGACTCCACCTGACGAACCACCTGGCACAGTAGAGCTTGGCACAACAGTTCCACCACCAGAACTTCCCCCTTGCAAGGTAATAGTCATGGTGCCATCAATTATTTGGGTGGTCTCTTGGGCAAAAGCCAATTGAGGCATACCTATAACAAAGAAAAATATTGATAGAAGCGAAACAAATACACTAGGAGATAAAAAATATCTACTCATATAAACCTTCGATGTCACAATTCCCCCCGTTTATTTACAAAAGTAAAAACTATTTGCTACTTAGTTCTTACAAAACAAAATTGTGAATTTTTTATTCTGTCTACTTACTATAAATTTTAAAACTTTTTTTAATTTTCTCAAAGAAATGTAACTTATTCTTATCTACAAGATCTTAAGCAAATACTCTTACGTCTCATATGAAATTCTTACATACAAAGATAACTTTATTGGCTTGTCTAGATCACGATAATTTGGAGCTTAGCCTTCTCTGATTTAAGGCATATAGAACAAATGATGCATTCCTATGACATTTTCCCTTGTTCTGTCCGTTTACCGACAGATATTTCTTTTTGCAAAACAGTGAAAAATATCAATAGCGCGAAGGAAGCGCCTTTCCTATAATGTGTCAAGCAAATGAGGTCCCCTCCCAAATTTGCACTGCTTATTTAGCAGACGCACCGACCCCCCAATTATCGGTGCAACCCCTTCCTTGCGAGCCCGAAGACCCCCTCTCTCACGGGCTCCATTCTTTTTTTGGGGACTTTTGCCTAATCCAACCAAGAAATAACTAATCACGAAACATCCTAAACTGTGATGCCTTACGCGAAAAAAGGCTTGTAAGGTTTGTGCGTTGTAAGCTATGGGAAAGAGGATGTAGGACGTCTTTATAGAATAGAAAAATGGCTTTGCGTGTTCTCGGCATGATTTCCAAAGCGAAAAACGAGCAAAGCCATCTTGATGGTCAAATGTATGTTTGTATTTCTTTACGCGTTCTTTTGGCGAGCAAAAAGACGATTGTTGGTATCAAGCCAGCTTTCAATAGTGCCGGTATCAAAACCGTCTTCCTCATCAATTACCAACGCAAACATTTCCTCTTCTTTGAGAAGTTCATCAAGCGCATCGGTAAGCTGGATCTCGCCGCCTGCGCCCGGCTTAACGTCTGCAAGAAGTTCCATTACGCGAGGCGAAAGAAGATAACGACCAAAAACCGCAAGATTGGTAGGAGCTTCTTCTACTGCAGGCTTTTCAACCAAAGAAGAAATTTCCCATACCTCTTCGCTTAGTTTGTCACCAGCAATCACGCCAAAGCGATCAACCTGATCATCAGGAACGGGCAAAACAGCAATAACGCTTGCCCCGTTGTGCTGATCAGAAACTTCTTTCATCTTAATGAGCATTTGGTTGTCAGGAACAAGAACATCGCCCAACAAAACAAAGAAAGGCTCTCCGCCAATTTTGTCCGCAGCGCAATGAACCGCATGGCCAAGACCTAAAGGCTCTTCCTGATATACATAGCTAACGTTGAGACTTCCTGCATGGGCAACTTTGTCTGCATAAGAATCTTTTCCGCGACTGCGAAGCTCTGCTTCAAGTTCAGGATTGGGCTTGAAGTGCTCCTCGATAGATTTTTTATCGTGACTATTGATGATAATGACCTCATCTGCAGCTGAGGCAAGGCCTTCTTCAACCACATACTGAATAGCAGGCTTATCAACAACAAGAAGCATTTCTTTTGGTTGTGCCTTAGTAGCGGGCAAGAAACGACTACCCAAACCGGCAGCAGGAATAAGAGCTTTCATGTAGATCCTCTCGACAATAAATGTAGCGTTGCTATTCTAACAAAGAAATCTTTGGCAATTGCTTCTCTTGACAGATTATTTCAGGCGCGTACAATCAAAAAACGCCTTTGGGGATGTAGCTCAGTTGGGAGAGCGCAGCGTTCGCAATGCTGAGGCCGTGGGTTCGATCCCCATCATCTCCACCATGGAAATAGCGCAGGTCTTGATTGAGGCCTGCTTT
>CAVABR010000158.1:0-2615 GCA_963586955.1 bacterium | reverse complement strand
AAAGAAATGGTGCATTCGTATGAGATTTTCAAAGAGAGGTGTAAACGATGAACCTCACTTTTAAAGGCTTTTTGCGTGCTTATTGTCGTGAGCTTACGGGCTTGCAGACAGATAGTCTAAAAAAACTCATAAATGCATCTGCTCTTAATTCCCCTTCTGTAGCTGAAGCGGTTATGGTTTTTGCTTCTGTGCAAGGAAAGACTGATTATGCAGTCAGATTGGCGCATGGAACTTGGATGGAGGAAGGCTATAAAGCCATAGCTACTCAACTAGAGCAATGCGAAGATATTGAAAAATTCCTATGTTCTGATTTTGCTCCAGAACGCTACAGAAAAGTTTTTCTGGCATACAAGGCGCAAAAATCAGCAATCGATGCAGATAGACGAGTTATAGCTCTCATGCGTGAGAAGATTTTAGATGCGCTTAATAAATCGAGCACCAGTATCTATAGCGTTTGTAAACAACTCGGACTGAATAAAGGAAATATTTATGCTTATCTGAATAGTGCTGATGTAAGCAAGGTGAGCAGAGATACGGCCCGTCGTATATTGCAATTCGCAGAATCACTTTCCGCGAATTCAAACTAATATTTTGCTAGCTGGCAAGACCGATTCTTTAAGCGAAGTCTCTTTAAAATGCTCATCAAGTAAAGCCTTTTTAAGTAAAGACTTTTCCAACGAGACCTTTCAGATAAAAGATCTTTCAAACAAAACCTACGTGCGACAAAGTAACCTTCTACTAGTTTTCCTTGTGCTCTGTAATAGGTTTGGCTCTTGCTTCTCACAACAATGGTATACTTTAGTGCGCATTTTTAAGGCGAAATGCTTATGAATAAAGCTTTCATGAATAACGTGGATGTAAGTAAGGTCTGCAAGAACAGCGCGGACACAAATAAAGCCCGCAATCATGAAGCGAATCTAAATGAAGCCCGCCAAAACAAAGTGCACAAAGCGCGCCCAAACAAAGTGTACAAAGCATACAAAGCGCGCAAGAACAAAGCATACAAGAACAGCGTACGCAAGATAAAGTGCGCAAATGTTTCTCGGTTGAAAAAGGATGATTTATGAGTAGTGACAGTTTTGAGGCAAGCCGTAAACGAAGCGAAGAAATTTCCGCTGATCTAAAAACCAACCCCGATAAATATGTCATGCTCACAGGAGACCGTCCTACCGGCAGACTCCACCTTGGCCATTACTTTGGCACTATCAAAGAGCGTGTTGCTCTTCAAGAGATGGGTATCACCACGCGCGTGGTAATTGCAGACTATCAGGTCATCACTGACCGAGACACCACCGAACACATTCAGGATAACGTCTATAACATGGTTATTGACTATCTTGCCTGTGGTCTTGACCCTGAAAAGACGCTCATCTTTTCGCATTCGGCTGTGCCAGCGCTCAATCAGCTCATGTTGCCTTTCCTTTCTTTGGTTTCAGAGGCTGAATTGTTGCGTAACCCTACGGTTAAATCAGAAATGGAAGCTTCAGGACACGTGCTTTCGGGTTTATTACTAACCTATCCTGTTCATCAGGCATGCGATATTTTGTTCTGTAAAGGCAACATTGTTCCGGTGGGCAAAGATCAGCTTCCTCACATTGAGCAGACGCGCCAAATTGCCCGTCGTTTCAATGAACGCTATGCCAAGGTATTCCCTGAGCCAGAAGGAATTTTGAACAGCGCCCCAGAAATTCCCGGTCTAGACGGACGCAAGATGTCTAAAAGCTACGGCAATGCTATCAGCCTTTCGTTTACTGACGAAGAAACTGCCAAGCTTATCAAGAAGTCAAAGACCGACTCCGAGCGCTTCATAACCTATGACAAGGAAGGTCGCCCAGGTGTTTCCGCTTTGCTTACCACTGCATCGCTTTGCACCGGAAGAAGTGAAGTAGAGATTGCCGAAGAAATTGGCAACGGTGGTTCTGGTACTTTGAAGAAGTATGTTACCGAAAGCGTGAATAACTACTTGGCTCCTATTCGCGAGCGCAGACGTGAGCTTGAAGGCAAGATGGACTACATCAAAGATGTTCTTCATGAGGGCAATCGTCGTGCTAACGAAATTGCAAATGAAACACTTGATCAGGTACGCGAAGCTATGGGAATGGTGTACTAGTCCCATAAGTTTTCATGGGTTTTATGTTTTTGGTTGTCCTTAGTAGTTCTTGCGGTAAAATAGCACGGCACTTTAAAGCATGTGCATGTGCATGTGCATGTGCGAGGGCGTGCTTGATGTTAGATCTAGGCTAGGTCTAAGGAACTGAAGCATTGCTTTTGCAAACAACCTATTTTAAGGGCCTGTAGCTCAACGGTGGAGCAGGGGACTCATAATCCTTTGGTTGTCGGTTCGAATCCGGCCGGGCCCACCAGTAAAAATTCAGCCAGGAGTTTATCGCTCCTGGCTTTTGTTTTGTTGTGGCGTTGTTGCTTCACGGGGTTGCCCTTTCGGTAGAGAGCTCATCACTTCTGGCTTTTGTTTCGTCATGATCTTCAGGCTATAAAAAACGTCCTAAGCCTCGGGTTATAGAAAAAAGTGTTGATGAAATAGGTTTATAAACACAGATGAAGGCTCCTTTCTCTATAACCCTTACCTTCGTTTTGGAGGCCATAAAAAGGCTCAG
>CAVABR010000157.1:0-2627 GCA_963586955.1 bacterium | reverse complement strand
ACTTCGTCTGTGTAATCTGGCTCAAAGGCATCAGCAGAAATGCTTGTGCTGCTTGAATAGTAAGCACCAATGGTACCGATAGTCAGCAAATTGTGGTACTGACGATAAGCAAATTATGGTACCGCCCTAGAATCTGTGACGTGCGCCTAATACGGGGCGCCATTCACAGAAAGGGGCAGGCCTATGTCCAAGAACAAGCAAATCCTTCTCGCTCTTTTGAGAGGAGGTTCCAGCCAAGAAACAATTGCAGCTACACTACATGTTAGCAAGCGCAATGTTTCTGTAGCAGCCAAAGTCATTGCTGAATATGGGCTTAAATTCTCTGATGTTATGTCCATGGATGCAACTGCTATTGATGACATCTTCTTTCCGAAAGAAAAGGCTGGTCGGAAAAAAGAAGACTCCTATTTACAACCAAATATTGAAGCTCTTGTTGAGCGAAAGAAGAAAAACCGCAAGCTACCAGTTAAGTTAATGTGGGCAGAGTATTGCGATATGGCAATCTCTGCAGGTAAGGCTGCCTATTCTTATCAAACCTTTTGCGATATGTTTGCCCAGGTAGCACAAACTACGGGAGCTGCAAGGCATTTTACACACGTTGCCGGAGAAAAAGCCTACATAGATTGGGCAGGTGATGTTGTAAAGTTAACAGATCGCATTACCGGAGCGGTCACAAAAGTGTATGTGCTAGTGGTAGTACTGCCACATTCTGCGTTTTTCTGGGCAAAAGGGTTTACCGACACAAAACAAGCGTCGTGGCTTGAAGGACAAATGGAGGCATTCGAGGCGTTTGGCGGAACACCCCGAATGCTCATTCCTGACAATTGTGCCACGGCTACAGATAGGGGTTCTGTCTACGTTACCCTTATCAACAAAGATTACAGCCGGTTTGCTGAACACTATGGTGCAGCTGTAGTACCTGCACGAATAAGAGCTCCGCGTGACAAAAACCTAGCAGAATCCACGGTAAACCTTGTCGAGGAATGGGTGATCGCACCCTCCAATGAACTTACATTCTACACCTTAGAAGAATTTAACGAATACTGCACTGAACGTGTTGATTGGCTTAATGACAGACCATTTTCGGATAAAGAAGGCTCAAGACGTGAAGTGTTTTTAAATGAAGAAGCAAGCGAACTTTTACCCCTTCCAACACAACGTTTTGAACTTTGCGAGTGGCGCCGATGCAAGGTTGCGCCTAACTATCACGTTCGGATTGATTACATGCACTACTCGGTGCCTTGCGCTCTTATTAGCAAAACTGTTGACGTGCGAATATCGGCTCGTCAGGTAAGCATCTATAACGGAGGTGAACTTGTTGCAGAACACGCACGTCTTTTTGGCAGGAAAAACCAGTATTCCACAATTGTTGAACACATGCCTGATGCCCACAGAGAAATGCAATCACCCTGGTCACCCGATAGATTTACTTCATGGGCGGCAAAGATAGGTCCACAAACTGAACTTGCTATACAGAAAGTTTTAGCTTCAAAACCTGTGGTTGAACAGGCTTTTGTTCCTTGCCGCAATATATTAGGGCTTGCAAAGCAATATGGCGCGGCCTTTCTTGAGCGTGCTTGCGCAAGATCCAATGAGCTTGCTGTCACTCCTAGCTACACCGCTCTTAAAAACACGATAGCGGCACTAAAAGATGCTGAGCACCACGATAGAGCTTTAAGCTCTGTTGCCACACCAACAAAACACTTTGAAGTTATCGATAACGCTAAAAGTGCTGGTCGTCTTCGTGGTGCTAATGCATACAAGCGAATAAAGGACGGTGACAAGCAATGCTAACCGAAGAAGATTTCGCCAAATTCAAAGAATTTAGAGTAACTGCTATGGGCAACAAACTCAGAGAAATAATTGATGACCCCGCTTACGATTTAAAAACCTTTGAAGAAAAGGTTAAAGAAATGATTGACGCACAGGTAATGGCAAAAACAACAAACAAGATTCAAAAACTCAATAAATCCGCTGGTTTTAAGCTGCCTAACGCTTGCGTGGAAGAAATTGTTTATCTGCCAGAACGTACCTTGAGCAAGGATCGCATTACGCGCTTGGCAACATGTAAGTGGGTAGAAGACAACGAAGTTGTTGCCATAATCTCTAAAACTGGCTGCGGGAAAAGCTATATAGCCCAAGCCCTTGGAAACGCGGCATGTCGCAACCTTTACTCTGTGCGGTATCGAAGGCTGGCGGATATATTTGCTGATCTGAACCAAGCACGGATTGCTTGTGATGGCAGCTATTACGAAAAGATAGATGAATACAAACGCGTGAAGGTTTTGATAATGGATGATTTTTTAACCACTCCCATAACAACAGAGAATGCCATTGATCTATTCGAGATACTTGAAGCACGTGAACAAACAGGCGCAACACTTATTGCTTCTCAGTTAGAGCCTAATGAGTGGTATTTACGTATTGAAGGCGAACTGATGGCTGACTCAATTTTAGGCCGAACTGGTTCAACGGCGCGTTACTTAGATATTGACGGTCCCAACATGCGTGAGTACTTTGCAAAGAAACGATTAAGAGAAGAAGAATTCGGTACCAGATAATGCTTATTCGCGGTACCGTCATTTCCTGATTGCCGGTACCACGATAGCTTACTATTTAAGTTTAGT
>CAVABR010000156.1:0-2650 GCA_963586955.1 bacterium | reverse complement strand
CCCTTACCTGGGGCGAGCAGGCAACCTTCACTTATGACGGAAAATCGCATGTACCCAGTGCAAGCATTGATGGCGTCATCGAAGGTGATGAAGTAAACCTCACCATAAAAGGCGAACAGACTAATGCGGGCGTCTATAACGCAACCGCAAAAATTGACAACGCTAACTACAAGCTTCCTTCGGGTGATGAGAAAGAGTTCACCATTGAGCGAGCTGGCATTACCGTCTCTGGTATTACGGCTAATGATAAAGACTATGACGGTACCACCAAGGCAGAGCTTAACTTCGATAGCGCCAAGCTTACAGGCAAAGTAAGCACTGATGACTTAACTGTCACCGCTGATGGTGCCTTTGAAGATGTAAATGCGGGAGCAGACAAAACCGTTACCATCTCTAATCTTGTCCTTGGTGGCACCTCGGTCGATAACTACAAACTGGCAGAAACTGGTCAGCAAGCATCCGCTACCGCAACCATCAACCAGATCTCAATTGATCCAAACAAGATTGTCATTTCAACTGAAGGCACAACCTACACCGGAAGCCAATTAACGCCTGCTGTTACCATTGAGGGCTTAGTAGAAGATATAGACTTTCATATTGCCTATGGTGAAAATATCAACGCTGGTGAAAATGCAGGTAAAGTGACGGTATTATGTGAAGGCAATTACAAAGGCACCTACGAAAAAACCTTTGATATTGCAAAAGCTAATCCAGTCTGTCCTGCCCCAGCTGGTCTTAGTGCAGAGGAAGGACAGACTCTTGCCGATGTTGTTTTGCCTGCGCAAACAACGCCAGTAGAAGGTAGCTTTGTTTGGATGGCTGAAGATCCTTCCGCAGTGTCAGTAGGAGACGCTGGCACGCAAACCTTTAAGGCAAAGTTTATTCCTGCTGATACCAACAATTACAACACTATAGAGAACATTGCCGTTACTATTACGGTCACTAAAGCTAAAGTAAAAACTGCTTTTGCGGTTTACTCTACAAGCAACAACAGTCTTAACTTCTACAAACGCGCTGATGTGCCAAAGGTAAATGACACGTTTGAAGGCAAGACGGTAACGGCGGTTTATACCGGAATAGAAACTGACATTTACAATTCCAATAAAGAGGTGCCATGGAGCGATTATCGATACTCAATTGCTTCATCAGAAGTTGTTGATAGTGATATTCAACCGAAAAGCACAGCCTATTGGTTTAATAATTGCACAAACCTCACCACTGCAGATGTAAGTAAACTCGCAACTTCAAATACGCAATATATGTTCCGCATGTTTGAGGGATGCTCTTCTCTTGCCTCTGTTGGAGATATTTCTTCATGGAATACCAGCAATGTTGTCAATATGAGAGCTATGTTTAGAGATTGCGCTTCGCTTACCTCTATCGGAGACATTTCTTTCTGGGATACCAGCAACGTGGAATATATGACCAACATGTTTAATGGATGCTCTGCCTTAAGCGCTGATTGCACTGCTTGGAACGTAGTAAAAGTAGGAGAGAGCCATTCAGGCTTTAATACCAATGCCCCAAGCGTGTATTCGCCCTGGGATTCAACAAAGAGCGCTTTTGCTGTTTATTCAGCTACTGACAACAGTTTGACCTTCTATAAACGAGCAATTATTCCAGCAGTGAATAGTACCTACAATGGAAAAGCTGCAACGGCTGTATATGCAGACATTGAAACTGATGTATACAATTCCGTCACCGACGTTCCGTGGAATAAGTACGTAGCTGACATAAAGACCGTCAATGTTCTAGATAGCGGAATTCAGCCAATCAGCACTGCATCATGGTTTAGCTGTTGCATAAATCTTACAAGCGCAAACGTAAGCAAACTGAATACTTCAAAGACACAAAACATGTCCAACATGTTTAATAGTTGTCTCTCTCTTGCATCAATTGATGATATTTCTTCATGGAATACCAGCAGTGCAACAGATATGACAAGTATGTTCTGTCTCTGCTCAAAGCTTGGTGCCGACTGTTCTAATTGGAACGTAGATAAAGTAGGGGACAACCACAACAATTTCAATACCAACGCATCTGGAGTGTTATCTCCCTGGGATCCAAAAACTGCGTTTGCTATCTATTGTGCCGATGATGGTAGCTTGAATTTCTATAGAGACAAGACCGTGCCAAAGGCGGGCAATTCATATAGAAATAAGACTGCAACGGCTGTGTATACCGGAATAGATTCTGCTGTTTATAACTACGGCAAAGACGTACCATGGAGAGAGTACTCTTCTTCGATCAAAACCGTTACGGTTGTCGACAACAATATCCAACCAAAGAGCACGGCCTATTGGTTTAATAATTGCACAAACCTCACTACCGCTGATGTAAGTAGACTTGCAACTTCAAAGACTGAGTATATGTTCCGCATGTTTGAAGGGTGTTCTTCTCTTACCACCACGGGTGACATTTCACAGTGGAATACCGGCAATGTTGTCAATATGAGAGCTATGTTTAGAGATTGCACTTCGCTTGCCTCTATTGGAGACATTTCTTTCTGGGATACCAGTAACGTGGAATACATGACCAACATGTTTAATGGTTGCTCTGCCTTAAGTGCTGATTGCTCTGCTTGGAACGTAGTAAAGGTAGGGGAAAGCCACTCAGGCTTTAATACCAATGCTCCAAGCGTGTATTCGCC
>CAVABR010000155.1:0-2680 GCA_963586955.1 bacterium | reverse complement strand
CGAAATGGGGCACTCCTCCCCTTATTTACCCTTTTCATTTTATTCGCCCTAAGGTAAAGGTACAAGAAAAAACAAACGCGCCTAGCCTTTTGTTAAAGCTAAGCGCGCCTATCTCAACGTTTTTCACACTATAGAAGGTTGCACAAGGGGTCTGGTTTATCAGCACCCAGAAATCCACTTGCAATAAAAGAGCCCTTTAAAGACCACGATTAATGTACCCATTCAGGCGCAATTATAAAATCTGCATCTGTATTGAAATCTTGGTACATATATACATTGCTGACATCCCAGCAGGAATCAAGATTTAAATCAAGGATTCGACAATTATGGAACATCCATCCCATAGATCCAACATTCCTTGTGTTCCAATTATAAATACCCTCAATAGAGGTTAAACGTTCACAATCGCAAAACATGCTATACATACTTGTTGAGCAACTAACATTCGTTAAGCCTTTAACCTCAGCAAGGTTTATGCAACCCTGAAAAAGGTTATCCATATACATAACCTTTGACGTATCTAGCCCTGTTAAATCAACCGTAGTCAAAGATTTGCAATTCTGGAACCAATAATTCATGCTTTGTGGTGCAGTTACCTGCCCACTAACCGCTACTGAGGTGATGGCCTTCCCACTCCACTCATGCGAGTTTAAATCCGTATATACCGCCGTTACAGGCTTTTTGTTATAAGTGCCTCCCGCAGATGGAATATTGGTTTCTTTATCGTTATAGAACGTGAGGCTATTAACTCCATTGCCTTCTTCTGAGTAAACCGCGAAGTCTTTTTTAGCTATTTTCTTCGTTACCGTAAGCGTGATTTCAATACCAGAAACAGTTTCATAGTTGGCTGTATCGTTAGGAGTAAACGTAGCTTTAAAAGTAGGAGTGTCACCTGCTTTGCCAACAGATAGCGAAGCATCTTCCCAAGCAAAGATACCCTCAACTGGAGCTACCTGAGCTGGAATAGAAACATCTGCTAAGGTCTGACCCTCTTCTGCGGTAAGACTCGTAGGGGCAGGGCAAGCAGGGATTGCTTTATAGATGCTTGCGGTTGTTGTTACCGTTGACGTAGTAAGATCTACAATATAGTTATTGCCTCTATTGCCCGAAATGTCATAGTCAACATAAACCTCTTTATCTGTTCCTACTACCGTAGGATTACTTCCGATAAAGATAGCCTCTGGCTCTACGGTTACTTGACCCTTGTCGCGGTCGAAGACACCATCAACTGTCATATGTTCAGTATCAAGATTGGCAACGCTCATTCCGTCATAGGGCTTATCAAGCGCTTTAACCGTAACAGTAAGAGTAGCTGGTTTGATATTTCCCGTTCCCTTTAGCGTTGAATTAACTTCATCAACTTTATAGTTTCCAGCTTTTTCTCCTGAAAGCGTATAGGAAAAGGTTACTTCCTTATCCTTTCCTACAACAGTGCCATCAGTTTGAGAATCGCTAACATAGGCGGCTGACACATCAACAACTACTTTATCTTTGTCACCTGCTTTAACGCCAGTTGTTTCCATTTCTACAATGTCAGGATTAGCAACGGTAGTTCCATCATATTTTTTCTCAAAAACAGTGACGCCCGTGATAGTGAGCTCAGCTTGTTCGATGGTGAAGGTGTAGGTTTTCTCACCCTTGTAGTCACCAGTGCCTTTGATGGTGACAGTGCCCGCGTTTTCGCCAGCATTGATATTTTCACCATAGGTTACTTCAAAGTCTTCATCGCCGTAAACAAGGCTTGTGACTGATGGGGTAATTTGCTGACCAGTATAGGTATAGTCTTTAGCACCTTCTCCTATAAGGAACTCGTCAAAATCAAGAGGAGTCTTAGCATCCTCAACATTCATAGTGAAGGTGAGTTCAGCATAACCGTTGTTGTTTTTGAGCTGTTCAAGAAGCGTTGCTGGAATAGTTGAGGCATACCACTCACCTTCTGCAACAGCGCCGGATTCAATAGTTTTATTGGTGATGTCTGCATTCCAATCAGAAAGATCTGCCGGAGCCTCAATGCTTTTCACGATGATAGCTTCATCTTCACCGTTAACAACCGTGATAGCGTTGCTTAGCACGTTGCCATCCTCATCAACCACAACTGCACTGCTACCAAAGATATTACCCAAAGTATCCTTTGCGAAGGCAACGCCCTTGTTGGCATACATGCCAAAACACATGCAAGCAATGAGTGCCGTGATGACTGCAACAATAATGGTTTTCTTCTTGGAAGAAGCGTCAACATGAGTTCCCGCGCTGGCGTGAGCACCCGTACTAGCAGCAAGGCTTCTGCTCTTAATGAAAACATAAACTGCACCTACAATTAAAACCGCCACGCCTAAGACAAGCCACATAAGAGCATCGCCTGTAGCAGTACTTGAAGTAGCCGTAGTTGTTGTGGTAGTAGCACCAGCTCCACCGCTCGTTCCTCCATCAAACATGGTGATAGTCATAGTTCCATCAATTGTTTGGGTGGTCTCTTCCGCCAGTGCCAGCTGAGGCGCACACAAGACAAATGCCATAAGCGCTAAAACTGACACGAACACGCCGTGCAACACAGCGCGTCCGGAGGTATACCCTGATTTGTAGGTTTTAGTTACCATACTTCCTCCCTGTTCCTTTTCTTGATTACCAATTTCTTTTTTAACACAAGCTATATTCACTTGGCCACAAAACCAACGGAATA
>CAVABR010000154.1:0-2755 GCA_963586955.1 bacterium | reverse complement strand
AAACTACCGGCTGGAAAATACAGGGGATCTCTACGTCTTCAGTAACCGTATCAGCTACGATGACCGAATCCCCTGAAACCGTGCAACCCTCAGGCATGTGTTCTTCGTCCCACTTATAGAAGCTCCAGCCTGATTCAGTAGGTGCTTTGGCGGTATAGGTGTCCCCATTTTCAACCAACACTGCCTTGCCCGTAATTACGCGACTTAAATTATTTGCATCTTTGCAAGTCACGGCAACCGCATGAGTAGTATCAGAAGGCTTCTCAAAGGTTGCGGTAGCTTTAACCACCAGTTTTCCTTCGCTATTAACGGAAACCTCAGGGTCAGTTACTTCCGCGCTCCCGAAAACGGTTCTTATCGTAACGTTTGATGTTGTTTTTAGGGCGCCTGAACTATCAACATACCAACCACACGCCTGGTCAGTATATGGGCTAACTTCAATGGTATAGGTAACCTTCTTCTGAACTACTTCACCTGTTTCGTCGGTAACATCTTCATAGGTTACGCCCGTGACATTTGCCTTGCGCTCAGATGCTGTCTGCTTTTCATCAATCGTAAACGTTTTGCTGGTATTGTCTGCTTCGTTATAGGTAACGCTGTTAGCAAAAGCACACGTTGGATCTTGGCCAATAACGCCCCACTTCTTAGAAGAGTCAGCAACCACCAACGATGCCTCGGAGGTCATAGGGTAATAAACCGCATGAAGCTCTACATCATTGCCCGGCATCTTGAAAGAAATATTGCCATTTGAATCAGGCTCAAGCTTGGTAGTTTCACCCAAGCCGGTAACATTCCAATACATAAGCTTGCATCCATCTTTGGCATAGTCTTTAACATTGAAGTTGGTTTCTATGTCATAAGGCATGCTGATAACCTTCGGCGTTTCCGATGCCCCATAGATGCTCACGTTATAGGAAGATGCGCCTTGCTTTAAGTACAGTACGTTGTTTTCGGTTTTTTCTGCGCTCCATGAGGGGTCATCTGAGAAAAATACCGAAGCAGGTGCTGCGATCTGCTCTGATTGGGCAGAGACATTATGATGATAAACGCCATCATAATTCCAGCGCTGTATGCCAACGCGAGATTCCTCTGTCAAAGGCGTATCGGTTGATTCAGAAATGCGGTTGTTGAGCAGGTTTCTGTCATTTTCAACATCGGAGGCACTAGCGCCCGTTTTTTCGGCAAGGTGAATGTCGCTTGCAGTTCCGTGAGGTGCTTTCTCTGCTTTGTTGCCACTAATCTTAACCGTGCCGCCTAACACCACTCTTGTTGATGCGTCATTAGACTTGGCTTCAATTCCGCCACCATTAGCACCGGCAACTTTGTTGTTAAGAACGGAACAATCGGTAAGGTATGCCTTGCAGTTGTCTACAAAAATGCCACCACCACTAGAAGTTTCCTTTGAGCAAACGTTAGACTGGATAGTAAGCCCCGTAAGTGATGCCTCATGATGAATTTGAAGCCCAGCGCCTTCGCCATTGTTCTTATTTCCAACAGCTATGTTGCCAGAAATTTCGCCCGTGGAATCGCTTGAGGTGATCTTACATGAACCTGCATCGCCTGCAACGCTGATGCCAGCGCCAGAACTTGCCGTATTGGTTCTAATCTTGGAGCCTTCGGTAAGATCGATGGTGGAGTTGCCCCTGAGCAATAAACCGCCACCTTCGCCGGTTGAGCTATTGATTTCTATGCCGGAAGATCCGCCAACAGCCAAATCGAACGACTTATCTTTACACGCATAAATAGCACCGCCAAACCCTGATGCTTTGTTTTCGCTAATTGATGATTCCCAGTCAACCGACATGGTCATATTCACGTCTGAATAGATAGCACCGCCATCACCGTAGTCCCCCGAAGTTGTGTTGAGAGACATAGTTGAAGCAGAAAGCGATATGCGCTGAGGGGCGTTTCCTTCGCAGTAAACCGCTCCACCAAGATGAGCTTTGTTACTGTCAATATGCGAATTGTCATCCACCGTCAAAATTGAATACGGAGAAAGAACCGAAGGGGTTGTAGACTCCAAATCATATTTGACATAGAGACCACCGCCTTTTCCGCTAGCCTCGTTATCAGCGATTGACGAATTGTCGCTTACGGTAAATTCACGCACACCACGTGATTGAATGCCAGTCCAAAAGCTGTGCGCCTCAGCATAAATGCCACCGCCATCAGAAGAAGAATGGTTCCCTGAAATAGCAGAACTGTTGGTAAGCTTAACCGAAGTATTGTCGGCATAGGTGTAGTCATCAACAACGGTATTGAGGTAAATTCCTCCACCGTAATTTTCGGCATAGTTGTTAGAAATCAAGGAAGAGTCATCCAGGCTGATGGACACACTGCTGTTCTTGACAGCAATACCGCCACCCTTTCCTTTGGTATAGTTGCCCTCAATGGTGCTTCCTTCTTTAAGCACAATAGATGTGCCCTTTTTGTCAACATAGACACCGCCACCAAGGTCATGACCGGCATTCCACTTGATGGAAGAAGCACTCATCTCAAGTCTGTCATTTTCGCCGTATAAAGTGACGGCTCCGCCATAACCGTAGAATCTAAGATAGGTATCAGAAACATTGCCGGCAAGCGTAACATCGTTAAGGTAAACCTTGATGTTGTCACCTTTGGCAGAAACAACGCCAGCGCCCCCTTCGTCATCACAAGAGCCGCCCGTGATCAAACCGCCATTAATTGTTTGCGAATTGCTTCCTTTTCCAAGCCTCCAAAACGCGCTTTTCCCATGCGTGTTCTCTAGGTGACC
>CAVABR010000153.1:0-2812 GCA_963586955.1 bacterium | reverse complement strand
CAGTTTAATATTCGCGGGTTATCGGCATAGAGCTAGCGCCATCCAGAATGGACGGTAGCATTATTGTCCTGTATGTTTGTCGACCAATGTATGTGTTGGCCAGCGATTCTACTTGTTCATCAGTTTTTTGCTGGTGGTTTCACTATACGTATGTGAGTTAGTTAGTGATTTTGTTGTGTCAGCGATTTTGCTGCGTCAGCGATTTTGCTGTGCGGATGTTCCTGCTGTGCCAGTGATTTTGCTAGGTCGGTGGCATTGCGTTTAAACGAAAATTAATACTTTTAAAGTTATATGAGGCAAAATTTGTGCATTTCTTATTTATAATAAGGCGATAATTTGTTAAGAGAATTTGAAAGAAATTAACATACGGCGGGAAGGGAATCTTCATGAATATTGTTCAGGTTAAGAGGAGTCAGCGCGTTTGCTCTTCTTTTCGCATGAAAGCAAAGCGTGGCTTTAATGTGGCGCTTTCTGTTGTAATTGCGCTTTCGTTTTCGGGTCTTTTTTCTACGGCAGCATACGCATCAGAAAGTAGCGCCATTGCGGGCTGGGCTGAATCCATTTCAAATGACCAGAGCACTCTGAGTTCCCAGACTTATTCGTATGCCACCAGTGAAGGCACGGTCTCTGATGAAAATTCGGACTACAAACCGTCTAAAAAGTATGATTTGCGCGAAAAAGGCGCAGTAACCCCCGTCAAGTTCCAAAACCCTTGGGGAACCTGCTGGGGCTTTTCGATGATTGCTGCATCTGAAACAAGCCTTTTGTCAGAATGGGGTGAAACCTACGATAATACCAAGCTTGACCTCTCTGAACTTCAGCTTGCTAAGTCGGTTTACAACAATAGTGGTGCTCCAGCGGAATATGTTGGCGAAGCGCAGGCAGGCGAGGGCTACCACAATACCTCAGTAGATCCTAATGCTGGTCTTAATGCAGGTGGATTTTTCTCTTTGGGTTCTTCGGTCTTTTCGGCTGGCATAGGACCTTTGTATGAAGAAAACGCTCCTTACAAAAACTCTGAGGGGATCATTGAGTGCTATGTGTCAAAAGATGGCGAAAACGAGCGTTGTTATCTCACTGAAAAGCAAGCCGAAGAGCTTGAAGATGCAGGTGCAACTGTTTTCCGTTATTGTTGGGCAGGTAATTATATCAAAGATGGCGAAACCACTACTACTTATACCGACTGGGAAGTAGATAAAAGCTTGTGGAATCAGTCTATTGTCAACCTTGAAAATGGCAATGTTTTGCCGGAAACAAGAGTTTTTGAAAATGGCCAATGGGCAGGTGTCGATGAAAATGCTATTAAAGCTCTTAAAAAAGAAATCGAAGTAAACGGTCGTGCGCTTTCAATAGCTTTTCATGCTGATCAAGCTCAGCCTGGACAAGAAGGTATTGGTAAATACATAAATGAAAAGAATTGGGCTCATTACACTTATGATGCTGTTGCTGCTAACCACGCGGTTACCATTGTTGGCTGGGATGATGATTACGATAGAACCAACTTTGGTGATGGCGTAAACAATCTTCCTGAAGACAACGGTGCTTGGCTGGTAAAGAACAGCTGGGGTGCTAGCTCTAATGAGTTTCCTAACAAAGGAACAGGCTGGGGTGATGACGGATATTTCTGGTTGTCTTACTACGATAGATCAATAACAGGAATTGAGTCTTTTGACTTTGATACAAACTCATATGGGGACACCACCCAGTACTACATTGATCAGTATGACTATTTGCCCGAATTTACCTCCGTTACTAATAGCAGTACCAATCCTCTCAGTTCCGCAAACATCTTTACTGCAGAAGGCGATATGTCAGTTCGCACGCTTTCAACTACCACCTATAAGCCTAATTCTACGGTAGATTATCAGGTTTATTTGCTTGACGATGAAGCTACGAGCCCAACTGACTCTCAGCATAGCAAGCTGGTATACGAAACGTCAGCAACCTATGAGTATGGTGGATTCCATCGTACCACCCTTGATCAGTCAGATTGGATTGCCATGCGTGAAGGTCAGCGCTATGCGGTAGTTACTACTCAGTATTGTTACGTTGGTGATGAGAAGCAGAAGGTCTACTACCAGGGCGTTGCGGTTAACATGGCTAGCCCTACGGAAGATCAAGTTAGCGCCTATAAAGAGCAGGCAGAAAAGTCGGAGACGGCTAGTGCCTATGAAAGCATCTATAGCGCGTTGGTAGAAATCTACACAGAAATGTACGGCGACGAAATGTCCGAAAAGGAAATAAAGGAACTAGCTAAGAAAGAAGCCAATACATTAATGGAAGAAGACTTTGTTAAGGAATATATAAATAACAAAGTTACCAGTGCGGTTGATAGCTACAAGAATGCCTACTTTGTTTCTAAGGTAAATGCGGGCGAAAGCTGGACCACCGATGCAAATTGGCCTGTCGAAGAGGCGCAAGAACAATCAGAGAGTACTGCTTTTAATAACGAAACCTCTGCTTCGAATGATGCTGAGTGGACTGACTGGACCGCAGTAAAAGATCTTATTGAGGATAAGGTGGTTTCCCAAGAAGGACAACACGTTGTAGTAGATAACGCTCCAATCAAGGCATTTTCTGAGATTCGTGATTGGGCTTCCGTTGATGAATTGAGTGCGCTTGAGCAAGCTATTAAGGATGCTAAGGTGGCACTTGAATCTACCAAGATCAGCATTGATGGCTCTGATGTGGACAAGAATGACACCTGGATGACGCAGGAACAATATGATGCACTAAAGGCTGCAATTGCTGATGCGGAAGCACAACTTGCGCTTGCTGGTACTAACTATCGCACCGAGCTTCTTAATACCAC
>CAVABR010000152.1:0-2876 GCA_963586955.1 bacterium | reverse complement strand
CAAAATGAAAATAGGGCTATATGCAACAGTATTCATCACTTCTTTTATCTGTTTTCGATTATGGCGTAAGGGCAGAAACAAATAATGACTTCAGAGGCCGTCAAACACTGTAAGGTATACTAGGTAGGTGATAGGAGGATTGCTCAAAGAACGATACCCTTGAAGAAGCAAGGGTATAGTGCGGTTGGAAGGATTAAGCGCAGATCCAAAGGGTAAAGGGTAAAATCAAATTCGCAAAGAAAGAGCCTAAGGAAATCCTCAGGCTCTTTCTTTTACCAAGACTTTGTAGTCAAATTTGCCAGCGAACTGCTAGTGCGGTTCTTGAGTTGCGGGCGCAAATGTTCTCGAACTGCTGGCGCAACCGTCTTCGAATTACCGGTGCATCATCCTTAAATCGCCAGTGCAACCGTTCTTGAATCACCGGCGCAACCCTTCGCTGACTTCAGCTGTATTGAACAGTTTCGCGTTCTAAGTGCGTTCTAAGCACGTTGCTAGTCAAAATCTCGAGCACTTTAAACTAGCAACTTAGCTGCTCTATTGTTCTATCCAGCTTTCTTTTCGGCATCCAAAATCTTGTGAGCGTTAGCATATTCTGCTTTTTGCTTCTCGGTGCACTCACCGTCAGCAATACGAGCATATGCAGTTTCGTAATCGCGGGTGCCAATGAATACTTCCTGCTTGTATGGGTTGACGCGCAGTTTGCGTGAACGCCAGAAGATGTAGATGATTGCAGCTACGTTGGCTACCAAGGCCAAAATGCTAACCACATTGTTAATATCCACATTCATGACCGAGTTAACAGCAAACACACTGTCGAAACCAAACTCTGGGAAGCTGTCTTGGAATTGTGGGAATACCTGCGCAAACATGCACCAAATGGCCAGCGTATATGCGCGGTTTTGGATCCATCCACCTTTGTTCCAAAGAGCTGCTGCCACAGTAGGAGCCAACAGGAGAGCAAGACCGCAGTACCAAGAGTGATTTGGCAAGCAGTTGTATGTGTAGCAGAAGTTCCAGATGTCATATGCAATTACGAACACCCAGGTCATGTCTGCCCATACCATGTCGTCGCGTTTCTTGGATGTGAATACGCACCACCAACCAGTCATACAGAAAATGTTGATGATGCCTGCAATGCCGTTCACTACGTTGTGCCAACCACAAAGCTGTGTTGCTTTTTCAGATGTAACCCAAGCGGCTGAGCCGTTTTCAAGTAAGAAATAGTTGCCACTGAAATATTGAATAGCAGATTCAAAGTCACTGGCTACAGCAATCAAAATGTTGATAGCTACGATGACAAAAGGGAAACACTTAAACCATTGTGCTTTGCCCAATTTGCCCCAGTGATACTTGATAATCATAAAACCAATGCACCCTGTAAGCGCCGCATACACCTTCGCGTAATGGAACCAGCCATTCTGGAACAGTACCGTGGGGTTGTTCAACGCCCAATCTATTCCAGCATTAGCGCTTGCTGTGACCACAATACAATATATGGTCATACAAATTGGCAGAGCAATAAACATTACTATTCCGCCAACTTTTGTTCTGCGGGCAAATTCGTTGAGCAAAATAAGCCCTACGAATACGATGACCCATCCGAGCCATTGCCACACGGCGTTATCGCCATAAACATCAAATAACAAAAGACCCCTCCTTTTTGATCGGTTGTAGTAACAACCGTGACTTTTGGACAAATGTTTAAGTAGCGCGAGTGGCTCGAGTAACTTGCAAACAACTCAAACATTTAGCCAATGAACATAGCGAATATTACTCCCCATCAGGGCGTATTTCAAGGTTATTTGAACCTAGGGCAATTATTTGCATATTTTTTCATGCTGCTTTAGAAGTGGTTAGCGAAAGTAGTTGGCACAAACAGTTAGCGAATTGTGACTTTTTGGATCTAGCGCTTACGGCTGTTGTGCTTGTTGTGTCTGCGTCCGTTGCGTTTGTTGTGCTTGTTGTGTTTGCGTCTGTGTGGCCGTTGCGAGAACAAGGGTGTCTGCTCCGTTAAACGCTAGGGTGAGCATCATCCCTTCCTTGTTCATCCTTCTTCTTGTGAGAACGAGTGTGTCTACGCCGCCAAACAGTAGGATCATTGTTTAAGCTATGCGATGGGAGCATTGCAAGAATTATGCGCCTGCGCCTGTGCGTACTGTTAAATGGCGTTAAATGGCGGGACTATTATTCTGGTTCCTGTTTGTTCGACCCTCTGTTTTTCTTCTTGGTGTTCTTCTTTTTGCGGAAAACATAAAGTTCAAAGGCCTTTTGGAATTCTTCGGGCGTAGAAACATCTTGTTCGGCAATAACCTTTAGTGCTACCGCTCCTGCTTCGTAAATACGCGAAGTCGTAGTGCCCACGTATTCATCGGCTTGGCTACATAGTTCCTTGGCGCACGCTTTGAGCTGTTCGGTATCCGCAACAACAGCGTTGCCGTATCGTGCCAACAAGGGGGTGGTAGGCGAAGAACCTGCGGATGCCGGCTCAGTAGATGCGGGCATTGCGGGTGTGGGGTCGGGGACGTGCTCAAGGGTGCGCGCGGGATCGGGTTCCGGAGTGAGCTCCGGATAGCGATCCGTTTTTGGTGCTTTTGTTGGCTTTGTTGACTGCGCTATTTCTGCTACTTCTGCTATTAGTGCAGAAACCTTATTCTGCTGGCGTACAGGCTTGTTTTTGGCGTCATTTTCTTTGGCGCTTGGGTGGTCGCTGTTTTCGACTTTGGCGCATTCTCTTGTACCATTTTCGCCTGTGCGGTTCTTGCTTGTAGCATCTTTGTCTAGGGTGCTTTTGCGTTTAGCGTCTTCGCTTATGTCTGCGCTTCCTTTGCATTTAGCGCCTTTGCTCTCAGCGCTTTCACCTGCGCGTCGCCCGTCAT
>CAVABR010000151.1:0-2924 GCA_963586955.1 bacterium | reverse complement strand
GGAATGACTAAAACCTAATCAATCAAGATTTCCCTAAGCCTATTCGCCATGGAGTGTAAGCGTAAAAACTAGCGCATTACTAGAAGAATTGACTCAACGACCCGGAAAACTCCTGTAGTTTTCCGGGTCGTGTCCTGTAGTTTTCCATATTTTGCGTTAGAAGGGCTCTGTACACCTTCTCAAGACTCATCGCCCGGGTCGCGGAACACTTCCTCATCAACGTCCACAATCGGGTCGTCGGCCATCTCACGTGCCTTCTTTGCAGTTTTGTCGTCAAGCTTGATGTCGTCTGGTACCTGGTCTGACCATGGCAGGAATTTGTCGATTACATCATCATCATCAAGGTTGCCGGCGTTGGGCATCTCGTCAAGTAGCCATTGCACGTAGGCTCTTGGGTTGAGCCCATTGGCCTTCGCGGTTATGACCACGCTATACATCCCCGCTGACGCCTCAGCACCACGCGGCGTGTTGCTGAACAGCCAGTTCTTCCTTCCTATCACAAAGGGCTTTATTCCGCGCTCGGCAATGTTGTTGGAGAGCACAAGGTTGCCATCGCCAAGTACATTCATAACGTATGGCCAATACGTTACGGCGTAATCAAGCGCCCTGTAAAGTGCAAGGCCGGGAGAGGCGAGCGTGACTGATTTCTTTGCCCATGCCATAAATGATTCCATGAGGGGTTGCAACTCTTCCTCTCGCGCAGCTTTGCGCTCATCAGGCGCAAAACGATTGAATTTCGAGTCAATGCAGAATATCTCATCAATCCGCTCTCTTCCCTCTAGAGCCAGACTTGAGTATGCGGCCTTGCTCGCCTTTTCGTCTCCACCTGCATTTTTAACAATCTCAGCAAATTTACGACGAACGTGTACAAGACATGCGACATTTGTGATTCCTGGCAGCTCAAGGTTGAAGTAGGGCTGGTATCCGTCGGTTGTGAGCACGCCAGACCAACCGCGCAAGAAATCCTGCGCGACCCTCTTTGAGCGCGTCTCGTCGTATTGGTATATGTATATGGGCACGTCGCATTCGGCTGCGCAAAACAGCCACATTCGCGATTTCCTCTCCGCCTCGCGGTTAGGTTCTTTTAGAACTTGCACGGGTGTTTCGTCTGCATGGATGTATTTGTGGGTCAGTAGGTTTTCTCTCATCCGCGCATATATCTTCGATATCCAGCGGGCATATGCGTTCATAACCCAATTGGACATGTTTTGCCTGGATATCGGGATGCCGAGAGTCTTAAAGTCATTTTCTATGCGGTATAAGGGCATTGAGTTTAAGTATTTGGCGTTGATGATGTATGAGATAAGCGATCCTGTTGCAAAGGAGCCAGGGATTGGCCCTTCTGGCTGGGATGCGCGAACAATCACAGCCGGCGTCTCTTCACCCTCAGCATTCTTTTTGCAGCACTCGTTGCATTTATAGACATGGCGGCGGTGCTCTTCAACTACCAGGTGTGCCGGCACAAGCCTTACGCGGCGGGTGATCTCGATTTTCATGTCGGTTAGCTCGCATCCGCACTCAGGACACACCCGCTCATCGGCACCAATTTCGTGCTCGATGACAATCGTCTCGAACTTCGAATAGTCAATAACACGCTTGCCGCCACGTCGGCGTGGTTTGGTTTTTGGGAGGATGTCATCAACCTTAGGCTCTGCAACTTCTGGTGCATAAGCATATTCCATGTCATTGAACAAGGAGAGCTGGTCAGGGTTGACCTTTTCTGACTTTGACCCGAAGTGACGCTGATTGACAAGCTTTATGCGCTCAAGCAACCCTTCAATGGTCTTGTTCGCAACGTCAAGCTTTTCTGTGAGCTCGACTACAAGCTTTGTGTTCTCACGGACATCGCGCGCCAGGTTTGCATTGTCGCGAGCGAGTGATTCGTTTTGAGAGGCAAGAGAATCGACCTGCGCCTTGAGCGCGGCGATGGTTTCCTCGAAGGATTCAGTAGATGATTTTGACTGCGTTTTCTTCATGCGTATATTATCCCAAAATAGTGGCAAATATATGCTCTGACATGCGCTTTTAAGGTTAAAGGATCCTATTTGCGGTGACTGGTTTTGGTGCATCTATGCGCTCAAGATCCACCCCGTCGAGCAACCACATGAGGTGCCTTCGCTCAAAGACAAGCTTCGGGTTTTCTAGATCTGGGCGATGCTGCCAATGGAAAACCCCTTCGGCAAGCCTGCAGTAATAAAGACACCACCCGTTCACATCGAAGCGCAAAAGCTTCATCTTCTCGCAGTCGCGGCTTACAAAGCAGTAGAGCGAGCCGTCTTGCGGATCTTCGCCGAAGTCTGTTGTGACGATGGAGGCCAAGCGCTGAATTCCCGCGCGCATATCCTGTGGATGACGGGATATAAACACCCTATCTGGCGTGGTAAACGGGTTCATAATGTGGCCACCGCGGATAGCACTGACTTGATGGTTGCGTCGTCGCAACCCGATGGAATGAGGATGCCGGCACCGTTCAAACTGACTTGTATTGCCACATTAGAACTAAAAGACGCGTTATCTTGCTTACTGACATCGCTGTGGCTTACGCAATCATCCTTGCTTTTGATGGCCAAAGCCTTCGAGTCCTTGACTTCTTGACGCGTAAGCTCAATCCAGCCACCGTGCGACTTGGCCTGGCCTTGGGACTCCTCCCGATAAACCTTAAGCCACACGTAAAGCGTTGATGGCGCGACATTGTTCAGCCTGCACCACTCCTTAATCGTCATCCCAGAGTCAAGACAGCGCTCCACCTGGCGAAGCCGCATCTCTCGTGTTTCTGAATATCTGCTCACAACAAACCTCCTTTAACCGTTTGAGGTGATTGTGAAGCAAGTTAATCAGCGTGAGAAGATGCGGTGGTTTTTACGCTTACGAACTAAAAAGCGTACAGGTTATGGGAAAAGCCTCGCTTGTTGAAACCATGTCAG
>CAVABR010000150.1:0-2966 GCA_963586955.1 bacterium | reverse complement strand
AAGTGGTCCAATTTTTAAGCGAAACGCTGAACCGTTTTTAAACTAACCTAAACACGGGGTTATCAAATCAGGAATCGTTTGAAATGATTTGCCAGGCATTTGATCCCGCCAAGAACGCTTTCACAGGCAAGGTAACAATCGTAATAAAGCCAAGCATTTTCCCTGAACTCAATTTGAAAGAAGAGAAAAATGACTTATAGAAATGCAAACTATACCGCATTTTATGTTGATGAAAGCTATTCCAATGGTAATCTGCAAACCCATTTCGCAAAAGATTTTTGCTATTATCAGGTGCTTAAGCTATGGAAAAACGTCTATGAATCATTTCCTTTTATTGATGCACACAACAAAACCTACAATGTTCGCGACACAAGTGATTGGGAAAGCACGTTAAAGCCAAGAATTCACGAACGACTTTGTATGTCAAAAAATATAATTTTAATCTTGAGTAGCATAACAAAAGAGAGTAAAGCGCTTAAAGAAGAAATCATTTATGGCATAGATAAACTAGGACTCCCTATAATAGTCGCCTACCCCGAACTTAGCTACGTAGGATTCCAGAATGATTTCAACAATGAAGCCAAAAACCTCTGGGATAAACTTCCATCCTTCAAAAGCAGAATTTATAACGTTCCAACTGCACATATCCCTTTTAAAAAAGAATATTTTAAAAAAGCACTAACGGATCCTAGGTTTTCTGTTACTACAAAAAGGGATGCATATACGATCGGGCTTAATTCAAAAGCCGACTATGATTTGCATCTCTTCGCCCAGAGACACTTCCGTCGATAACAATTGCTCTAAAGCAACTGTTATCACCTTAAAATGCATAAACATCCAAAACAATAGCTCTCCAATAAATCCAACCCTCTGCTTTAGCCCTTTTAGACTAAACACAAGCATCAAAACACAAGGCAGTATCTAAGCTTCTAATAGGCTGATTCTTGAGCTATCTCTATTCCTCTTTGTTCAATATTGTCAAAAAACTGACTAGATTTCTCTTCGTCATCTTGAAATAAATGACAGATCGCATCTAACTTATCTAGCTCAACCTTCATCCTGTTGATCTTTTGCAATCCCTCTAAATCTCCAACAATAACCTCAAAGATGTAATCATTCTCTTTTATCTTTTCTTTTATTTGAGTTAAAGATAAACCAGTTTGTTGCTTAATATAATAAACAGCTTTAGCATTAATACTTTCTTCCACTTTTATACCAAGCGTATGTTCGTAACTTAACTTATCCATGAATGCTCCTCATCAAAACTCTCTAATTCTTCTGATCCTTCTACCAGGCAATGATCTCTTGTAATTTCCACCATGCCAGCCTTTAAGATGCTCGTAGCTTGTGGCTGGATAGACAACGCTGGCCTTGTCTGCCAAATGCGGATATTCTCTTGTGCTATAAGTATGGTGTCCAACCAAAGTCGTTCCATCAAATTTTGCTTTTTTACCATTTATAATTGCTTGCCGTTGCTCATTATTCCATTCTCGTGTTCCTTTTTCACCTTTTTCTAATCGCTTTTGTTCTTCGGTCCAGAAGTTATTCACTCCCTTATCTCGCCTTTTTTTAAATCTTTTATTCCATGCAAATCGCTTGTATTCTTCTTTCGTTGCAACTCTTGCCTCAATCTTGCGATTTATTGCTTTTAACTGTTTTGAGCTTAATTGCTTTTGCTCAACTGAATGCGGAGTCAAATCTAAATCTTTAACTCTACTTGCAATAACGCTTTCCGCATCACCGTAGAAATCGTCTACTCCTTCTGTACCACTGAAGTAATTACATTCAGGCTTTGTCATAATTCACCGCCTTTTTACCTTTGAAGTATTTAGCGGTATCTGAATCAAATTGAATAACTTGAATACCAGCTACTTTTGCTTGTTTGAAACATGAATAATTAGCTGAGCCCACAACTATTAACGTGTGGGGGAATTTTTTCTCTAACAGATTAAAAAAGCCAGCTTCAAAAGCATGCCTGTTTTCTAAGTATTTCAGTCGAGAAGCAACCGTTCCAATTGCCAACATTGAATTTTCTGGAAATTCATCGATAGTGTATCGCCAGGTTGACGGAGAACCCCAACGGGCGTTTACAATGACAGGAATCTCCCTTTCGATGCATGCAAATTCCATGAGACGCATTTTATAAATCTGAAATTCTTTTAATGGTTTAGGAAAGTCTGCATAAATGCTAAAGTCTGGACCAATAATTCCAGCAAAATGCGAGGCCATTTGAAAAAATTTTTCAGGGCTTGCCCACAAACCACTTCTTTTACCATCAAAACAATCATCATCAATATAAAAATGAATAAACGAATTGATTTTATACTTCGGATTAGAGCAATGAAGTACTTTATGCAATTCTTTAGCCCGCTTGTAACTAATCACATCATTTGGTGGCACGGTTGCCGTTGTTCTAGCTCTGGGGTTCTCATTCACGCTCCAACTTGCCCCCTGCGCCAGCGAGGCGTTCCACATATCTTTAATTCCTGCACGCGAAGTACGGATTTCTGGCTTGTCTTTTTCCAGCATAAATCCGTCCTTTCTTCTTGGCTTAAATCCAGAAAAGCATCAGCCAAGCCAAGAGTCACAAGCTAACGCTTGTTAACGAGCTTATGAAAACGGGGGCAATTTTTCGTTGTCGCAAGGTTGACAAAAGGTTGCAAAAAGTTGCAAAACAAGTGAAATATAAAGCATTCAATCTATCACAGAAATAGAGTGTAGTGGTATGTGACTATCTTGAACCTCTCTTGGCAATAGTTTTATCAGCCATTATTCTTCATGAAAGTCTTTCCGTTTTGCAAATTTTTGGTGGCCTTCTTATTGTTGTAGGAGCGTTAGGAAGCGAACTTTTTACCACCGGAAACAAACGCTTTGCCACAAAGCCCAAGGCGTAACGTCTTCGAAAAGCAAGCGCTTTGCCGCGAATCCCAAGGCGTGACCTCTTTGGTGAAACACTCTTATCAACG
>CAVABR010000149.1:0-2990 GCA_963586955.1 bacterium | reverse complement strand
GAGACCTCTCAAATTGGAACACTGCTAGCGTGACTGATATGTCCCATATGTTTGAAGGATGTACGGGGCTTACTTCTATCGGAGACATTTCAGGTTGGAATACCAGCAACGTAACTACCATGGATTCTACGTTTGCGGGTTGCGCATCACTTGATTCGCTCGGTGATCTTTCTAAATGGAACAAAAACACTGCAAGCGTGACCAATATGACGGCCACGTTCAAAGGTTGCACAAAACTTACGGCGGACTGTTCCAAGTGGACGGTAAAAGATAATGTGCAAGAGCACACAGATTTTGACACCAACGCCCCGGGCGTGCAGTCTCCCTGGGATGAGCCTCTTGATTTCAACTTCTTCAGCGTCAGTACCGACACGGTTACTTACAACGCCACCCAATTCAAACCAACCGTCACCACCACTGCTTCAAAATATAAAGAAGGCGAAGCCTACGAAGTAGTCTATGGTGAAAACAAAAACGCTGGTGAAGGTACCGTCACCATAAAAGGCCTCAATAAATATTACGGCGAGAAAACTTACACCTTCACCATCAACCAAAAAGAGCTCACCCTTACCTGGGGCGAGCAAACCACTTTCACTTATGACGGTACTTCGCATGCTCCTTGTGCAACCATTGGCGAAGTAATTTCTGGCGATACGGTAAACCTTTCAATAGAAGGCGCACAAACTAATGCAAGCGACAAAACCTTCATAGCAACAGCAAAAATCGATAATGCAAACTACAAGCTTATTGGTGCTACTACTAAAGAATTCACTATCGCGCGTGCAAAAATAACTGTTTCTGGCATTGTTGCTTATAACAAAGAGTATGACGGAACCGCAAATGCAGAACTTGATTGCGCAAAAGCTACCCTTGCTGGCAAGGTTGGCGAAGATGACCTAAAGCTCAGTGCCACGGGCGCTTTCGAAGATGCAAATGCGGGAACAGGCAAAAACGTAAACATTGCCAATCTTGCTCTTGATGGAAAATCTGCCAAAAATTATGAGCTTGCCGAGCAAGACCAACAAACAAGCACCCTTGCAGATATCACCCAACGTGAGGCAGAACTTGAATGGGGTAATACCACGTTTGTCTATAATCGCACCTCGTATCTGCCAGAGGCTTGGGTAAAAAATCCCATCAAAGGTGACAAAGTTGACGTTACAGTGGAAGGTGCGCAAACAGATGCAGGTACTGATTACACGGCAACTGCTACCGCGTTAAGTAATACAAATTACAAACTTCCTGATGTCACTACCCAAAGCTTCACTATTGAGCAAAAAGAAGTAAATCTTGTCTGGATGGGAGACGTGCTTTCCTATAACGGAAAACCTCAAGCACCAACCGCAACAGCACAGGGTGTTATTGAAGGTGATGCGGTAACGGTGATAGTAGGTGGCATGCAGACCAATGCAAACGAAGAGGCCTATACCGCAACTGCTATTGCTTTGAGCAATAAAAACTATAAGCTTCCTGCAAAAGTTACCAAACTTTTCTATATCAGTAAGGCAGAGATTACTGTTTCTGGCATTAGCGCTAATAGTAAAGAATATGATGGTACTACCAAAGTAAGTCTTAATTTCTCAAGCGCTGTTCTTGATGGCAAGGTAGAAGGCGAGGATTTAACGGTTACTGCAGAAGGTATCTTTGAAAATGCTAATGCTGGTACTGCTAAAGAAGTAAAAATATATAAACTTTCTCTTGCCGGCGCGGATACTAGCAATTACGAACTTGCCGAGCAAGGCCAGCAATCAAGCACGACGGCCGACATCACTCCACGAGTGGTTGATCTAAAATGGGGAAGCCTTACCTTGACTTATACTGGTACGGCACAAGTCCCTCAAGTGTTTGTTAAGAATGCGCTTCAGGATGATACGGTAGACGTTACTGTGAAGTCGGTATATGAGGATGATTGCATCAAGGTGGGTGCATATCAGGCAAGACCGGTTTCTCTAGACAATGCTAACTATAAGCTACCTGATGCTATTTATCCTCAGACGTTTTTCATCACTTCTGCTTCCTTGATTGTTTCAAATATTAGTGGAAAAGACAAAATCTATGATGGAGACAGAACCGCCGAAATAGATACTTCAAACGCTATTTTCAACGGTCTTAAAGGTAAAGATAAGGTGAGCGTTAGCGCTACGGGTCTTTTCGATGATGCCAATGCAGGAGAAGACAAGAATATCGTTATTGATTCATATACTCTTTCAGGTAAAGACGCTGGCAACTATCGTATAAATAGCAAAGCCTCACAATCAAGCACGTCGGCAACTATTACCCGTGCTCCTATTGATTTGAATAATATTTCTGTTTCGTCTGAAGGCTGTATCTATACAGGCACCCGCCTAACTCCAGAAGTAATGGTGGAAAACTTTGTCGAAGGAGTTGACTATACCGTCATTTATGGTGAAAACATCAGGGCTGGAAAAGATACTGGTAGCGCAACTGTTGAGGGGATAGGAAATTGCTCTGGTATTCAAACGAAGACGTTCGATATAGCAAAGGCAGAGCCTGTCTGCGATGTTCCAGAGGATATTACGGCTGAAGTAGGCCAAACCCTAGCGCAGGTAAAACTTCCTGAACAAACAAGTTCGACAAAAGGCGCCTTTATTTGGAAAGACGTAACACTATCTGTTGGCGAAGAAGGCAATCATAAATTTATAGCCATCTTCACACCTGCAGACACGAACAACTACAAAACAGTAGAAGTCGAAATTCCTGTTGAAGTTACCAAAGAAAAAACCGCCTTTGCGGTGTACTTTGCCGAAGATAGTAGTTTGAATTTCTATAACCGCATTGATGTTCCGAGTGTCGGTGACAAGCTTGACAACAAAACGGTATCTGCGGTATACGACAAAATAGAGACTGAAAATTACCGAGACAGTGGTGCTCCATGGAATGATAAGACCATAAAAACGGCGAAGGTGATAGATCGAGGCATTCAGCCGGTATCTACTGCAAGATGGTTTGAGTCAGTAAATAAGGTAGAC
>CAVABR010000148.1:0-3054 GCA_963586955.1 bacterium | reverse complement strand
GGTGAATTGGTATTAACCCCGCTTGATAAGCAGGCTTTCCCGGTACTTCGTTATCGTACTCATGACCTTACCAGTGTCACTACTGAGCGTTGTGCTTGTGGGCGTACTCATGCGCGCATGAAGAAGGTTCGCACGCGTACTGACGATATGCTCATCATTCGTGGTACTAACGTATTCCCGTCGCAGGTTGAAGATATTCTTGGCAAGATTGATGGCGTGAGCCCCCATTACCGTATCGAGGTGGACAACGAAACTGGCCTTGATCGCATGACTATTATGGTCGAGCTTTTGCCTGAAGCCTTTAGTGATTCGTATGAAGAAATGAATGCCTTCAAAAAGAAGATTGCTCATACGCTAAAGGAAACTATGCTTGTCTCTTCCGAGGTTAAACTTATTGAACCAGGTGGAATTGAGCGTAGTTTTGGCAAGACAAAGCATGTGACTGACCTTCGTAAATAATCATTCCTTTGAAATATTTGAAAAATAATGCAAGCCCTGAAGTGGTAGGACGATATGCTCCCAGCCCTTCAGGGCGCATGCATTTAGGCAACATTTTTTCATTCATGATTTCGTATTTGTATGTTCATCAGCAGGGTGGACATATGGTTTTGCGTATTGATGACCTTGACCCTGACCGATCAAAAAAAGAATACATTGATCAGGCGTTTCGTGATTTAGAATGGTTTGGCCTTACCTGGGAAGGCGAAGTAGTCTATCAGAGCAAGAGGGAAGAGGCTTATGCTGAGGCCTTTGAAGTGCTTGCCAAAAATGATCTAATATATCCTTGTTTTTGCACCCGCGCAGATCTTCATAGCGCAAATGCGCCTCATGCAGGAGAAGAGTTCGTGTATCAGGGGACGTGTCGTGAGTTATCACAGGATGAAATTTGTGAAAAAGCTTTGCATACCAATCCTGCTTTTCGAATAAAAGTTCCCGCAGAAGTTTATGCGTTTGAGGATATATTTCAGGGGGTATATCAGCAGGATTTGCGCCATTCTTGTGGCGATTTCGTTGTTAAACGCAAGGATGCAACCTTTGCTTACCAGTTAGCGGTAGTGGTTGATGATCACTATCAAGGAGTTACTTCGGTTATCAGGGGTTATGACTTACTCTCTTCAACGCCCAGGCAGCTTTATTTGTATGATCTGTTTGAATATTCTTGTCCGAGCTTTGGCCATGTTCCACTTCTGTTAGATGAGTCAGGAACACGACTTGCAAAACGCAATAAAGATATTTCTCTTGCAACTTTGCAAGAGAAGGGGATAACCGCTGAGGAAATCCTGGGTTTTTTAGCTTTTACTTCTGGTCTAATTCCGGCGTGTGAGCCTGTTGGTATAGAGGATTTAGTTGCAAGCGCTGATTTGTCTGCTTTGAAAAATAGAACTCAGCTTTATATCCAGACGATGCAACAAGAAAATATCATGGCTAAACAATAAAATGCTGAAACTATAACATTGAGCATAACAATCTGCGACATAGCTGCAGTACGGGTGAGCTGAGTCAGCGGATTGTTTAACAGTGCGCGCCCAACAGGGAAGATGCCTAACAGCAAAAATATCATGACAGGTAATCCCTTGATGAAGAAAATAATAGAGAGCGCAATGGTGCAAGCTATCCAAATATAGATCATCATTCTGTACGTAATAACTGCTTTTTGGCGTTTTAGTTTTACTGCGAGGGTTTGTCTTTTTGCTTCAATATCTTTTTCTATATCACAGGTGTTATTGGTTGCCAAAATCATGCCAATACCTATGGCGAGAGGCAGGCTTAAAGGTACTACCAGCCAATCGAGCGTTCCTGATAATACATACGTGCAAGCGAGCGGAATAAGGATACCCATAACGGAGCCACTGACAAATTCTCCGATAGGGAGGTAGGAAATGGGAAGTTTGCCTCCTGAATAGAGCACTACCGCAAGCGCCCCAATGAGGCCAATGATTAGGGGAATATATCCGCACTGTATAACAAGGTAAATGCCAAGAGCAGCTGCAACAATCAGATATACTATTGCCAGCAGTAGCACAGATTTAGGGTTAAGATTGTTATAAACCAGTACCGCATCAAAGGCGTCTTCGGAGGAGTTTTCTTTAGAATCGGTACCTTTTTTGTAGTCAAAATAATCATTGAGCACGTTTACTGCGGATTGCATGAGAATACAAATTACTAGCAGAATAAAGAAATATGCCAGGTTGAGCCGACCAGAATATCGAATAGTGACATATACTGCAGAAAACATAACGCCAATAAAGGCTGCCACCCACGTATGAGGTGCTGCTAATTGCCAGGCCAGATTTGGTGTAAGGGATGAATATACTTTTTTACGGGTTCTTGTCACAACTGATCACTTTCTTGGAATTGGTCACGCTCTATTTTGGATACTAATATAAGTTAAAATAGATAAATACAGGAAATGAAATTTTCTCTTATGTGGGGGATTTAGATGCTTGAACCAACAAAAATTACCGTAAGATATGCCGAAACGGACCGAATGGGTATTGTCTATCATGCTAATTATTTAGTCTGGTTTGATATTGCAAGAACGGAGCTTTTGCAACAGCTTGGTTATCCTTACCATAAGATTGAAGAAGCAGGAATTATGTCTCCCGTCCTTGAAGCTAATGTGAAATATGGTGCGCCGTTTACCTTTGGTGATGTTGCAATTATCTTTATTGACATCACCAAGCTTACGGGCGCAAAAACAGAATATTCGTATCGCGTGTACAAAGAGGGTGACGACTATTCCGGCAAGCCACGCCTTACGGGTTCTACGCTTCATTGCTTGGTTGATTCTAAGACCTTTAAGCCTCTTATTCAGAAAAAAGCTCTACCGGAACTTTACGCTATTTACCAACAGCTTTTAGTTAAAGATAAAGAGTAGATAAGCCTTGATAATATTTGAGTAGAAAGAGGGGTTCTTTTGATACTACTAAACTCCTGAGAACGCATACGTTTGTTTAAATAATAGCTAGGTTGACATAAGATATATTATCAACACCTTCTGTTTGAAAATCAAGAAATTCTTTACATAACGATTTTGCAAAATCTAAGTTTTGA
>CAVABR010000147.1:0-3062 GCA_963586955.1 bacterium | reverse complement strand
CTACCCGTATAGGTAGTGCCCTCTTCAGAAATGACAATCGCATCTGAATCAATAGAAGCAGAGTCAATGGTAAAGGTATAAGTTTTCTCACCTTTGTAGTCCCCAATACCCTTGATGGTAACAGTGCCTTCACCTGCATTGATGTTTTCGCCGTAAATTACTTCGTAATCAATACCTTCTTTATAGTCCCCGGAAACCGTAACCTCAGGCTTGATTTGTCCGCCTGTATATTCAACCGACGTAACAGCAACATCAAACTTATCAAAATCAAGAGAACTTTTAACCTCAGAAATCGAGACTTTTAGAGAAAGCTCAATGCTTGAGCTACTATTGCTTTTAACTTGCTCAAGCAAAGAAGCAGGGATAGTTTTTCCATCCCACGTACCTTTTGCAGAAGATCCAGGCTGTACGGTTTCATCCTTAATACTTGCATTCCAGTCTTTTAGTTCATCTGGCGCTTGAACGCTATTGATAAAAATAGCCTCATCTGAATTGTTGTTGATAGCAAGATCATTGCTGATAACGTTTCCTTGATTATCTACCACTACGTTACTATCACCAGTAATACCCTCAAGGTGCTCTTTTGCAAAAGCAACGCCCTTGCTTGCGAACATACCGAAACAGGTACATGCAATAAGGGCGGTTACAATAGCTACAATAATTGTTTTCTTTTTTGAGGAAGTGTTAACGTTTGCATGAGCACCCGTGTTAGTAGCAAGGCTTCTGCTCTTAATGAAGATATAAACAGCGCCTGCAATTAAAACCACTACACCTAAGATGAGCCACATCAAAGCATCACCCGTAGCCGTGCCTGAGCTAGCTTTACCCACCGCAGAAGCGCCTCCGCCAGCAACTGCGCCACTAGCCCCCCCATCTTGTAAGGTGATGGTCATAGTTCCGTCAATTGTTTGGGTTGCATCGTCTGCGAATGCTAGCTGTGGCGCACACATTGCAAATGCCAAAAGCGCCAAAAATGACGCGATCGCACTTTTTAATACCGCACGCCCTGATTTACCAGTCCCCAATATCATAGCTTCCTCCATCTACTACCTTAATAAAAAAAGAATTATCTTGTAGCTTGCATCTTCTAAAAAGATCTCTTCTCATAAGATCCAACAACAAAAGAAAACTTCTCTTATAATTTCCTTGTTGCTCTTCGGCCATTGGGTCAAATTACATCTCTAGCACAGCTTTCAGCTGAGCTTATATTTTGTTGTGCTTGGGGTTATCATTCGCGCCAAAAAAACGGCGCGCCCCTCCCCTGTATCTAAATAAGTAAATTTTACTCTTGCCAAGATTGATACACAAGCAACTAAAACGGCAAAAATGACCGTATCTCAAGCGTAATTTGTTCTAGTGGCAAATCAGAAACGATTAAGCTCGAAGTCACCCGTGCTCCTACCATTCGCTTGCGCTTATGCAAGCTTTTGGCGTTCATGCGGTTCTAATTTTACAGCAACACACCTATTAATTACGTGCATGTAGCGCAAGCTCATTATGCGTCGCACTGCATCGTTCCGTCTTTTTAGGATCGCTTCGCTCGGTGTGTGGGTCGAAAGCGATTGAAGCTTAAGGCCTATACAGCGAGCGAAGCGATCATAGATAAGTTTGAAAACGCTGAGTGCTTCTCGTCTTAATCATTTCTGATTTGCCTCGCTTAACCAACGCGACAGCTAAAGCCAATCAAAAAAGCGATTCTTGTAAAAAGTTCTGACAAAATGACCGACGATGAATTGGGCAGAGGCCTTTTTCGGCTATAGCGTCCCGGTGCCGTTTACTGCCATAACCTTTTGAGTTCTTAAAATCATATCCGGGATAGACTGCATCATATTCAACCATAAGCGCATCACGCGTTGTTTTTGCCACCAACGACGCTGCGGCAATTGACGCACATTTAGAGTCACCTTTTATAACATTGATCTCACGCACATCCAAATGAAGCGGATTCCCATCCAAAAGAATTACGCGCAAATCTATTCCCTGGCTCTCTATTGCGCTAACCGCTTCCTTAAATGCTCTTTTAAGCGCAACGCTCATTCCCAGTGAATCAATCTCTTCTGGCTCAACATGAACGACACTCCATGCAAGCGCGCACTCTTTTATTTTTGAGGCAATTTCGCCACGTTTATGTTCAGGAACTTGCTTAGAATCATTAAGCCCCTCAATCAAGGGAGCATTAGCGGGAAAAACAACTCCAGCAACCGTTAAAGGGCCTGCTAAAGGCCCGCGCCCTACCTCATCGAGGCCTACCGCAAGTTCCCCTTTGGTAAGCTCACGCTCAAATGAATACAACTGTTCTAAGCGTTGCTGTTCTAGCTGTTGCTTTTCAAGCCTATGACGAGCAGATACTAGAGCATTCTGAACGCCTTTTCTGGTATCACCCGAAAAAGAGCGCTCTAAAACCTTCAGCTCTTCCCAGTCTGCTTTTTGTAAACGAGCGCGAATATCTGAAACGGTCTGAGTCATGAAGCTTTCCCTCGTTGAAAACAATTAAAAAAGGCACGAGAAAACATCGTGCCTTTCGCATATTAAACCTTTATAGATTGAAACAGGCTAAAACAAAGACTAGAATGCCTTTTCCTTAATTTTAGCAGCCTTACCAACCTTATCACGAAGATAATAGAGCTTAGCACGGCTTACATCACCACGACGAGCAACCTCAATCTTCTCGATCTTTGGTGAGTGAACAGGGAATGTACGCTCAACGCCTACTGAAAAGCTAATCTTGCGAACGGTAAAAGTCTCGCGATTAGATGCGCCATGACGACGAATAACGTCACCCTGGAATACCTGAATACGCTCACGATTACCTTCCTTAATGCGGTAGTGAACCTTTACGGTGTCACCTACATTAAAATCAGCAACTTCTGGATTGATTTGCTGTTGCTCAATTGCGCGAATGATATCCATAATTTCTTATCCTTCTATATACTCAATAACTTAATTTTTGGTCATGAGATGTCCAAAGACACAGCTCGTTATTATACGATTGAATCCCGAGTGATGCAAGAAGTAATTACGAGCTCTTTTTATTTTTTTCACAGAGTATTCTTAATTTATAT
>CAVABR010000146.1:0-3072 GCA_963586955.1 bacterium | reverse complement strand
CCTGAAGCTGGTCAATTTCTTGATCAGACAAACCACAGTTTGCTAGATATTTGCGCGCTCCCTGGACGTAATCACCCGTGCTAAGATCTGATCCTTCGGGTACATCAAGTAAGTATTCTGCAAAGGCATTGAAGTACACCGAAACCACGGCATCGTGTTTCTCAGGCGTACCCTCTTTAGTGATACCGAAATAATTGTCGTAGGTCTTCATGTAGTCAGCGCACATTTCGTCATAACCAGCACCCGCAAGTGCTTCAACCAAGAAACAAACAAAACCCGTACGGTCTTTACCTTCTTTGCAGTGAATATAGGCCGACCCGCCCTTTTCAAGCAAAAAGCGCATGCCTTCTCCAACGCTTTGGTGATATTTATCAGTCTTGTAGCTTGAACTCATAGCCAAAGTAACCACATGACCTGAGTCATAGAGCGAACGCGCGTAGTCTGAACTAAAGCCTTCGGATGTAAAGTTTTTCTGTATTTCTGAATCAGAATCAGCAAGATCAATGACGGTTGCAATGCCTTGGTTCTTAAGCAAATTGTTGGTGATACTAGCTCGGCCAAGACTGTTATCTACCGGACTTGCTCCGCGGAAAAGGAAGTTATCCTTCAAATTGCCACCGGTTAGCGCACGGAAGTTTGAGAACTGTTCATCGGTTTTGTAGTCATCACGATTATTTGAATATTCCTGCCCCAGCGCTTCCTGAGTAGCTAACATTTTACCTGCTGAATTGCGCGTGATGGTAACGCTCATGCCGTCCTCAAGTCCTGAAGCTGACCACAAGGGGCTGTTACACTTCGCAACCATGATGCAAGTTTCGCCTGGATAATCAACAACTAAGGGGTTTTCGGTTCTTACGTAATAGCCATTGAAATAAGGGATATCAGTTAGAGTGTAGCCATTGCCGAAGGTAACGTCGCATGTATCACCGAGCGCGAAGCCTGCGGATTCAAAATCTGCTGGAGTAAAGGACGTTTTCACATTTCCGTATTTCGAATCCTGACTGACGGTGCCAGTAACTTTGGGTGTGTTTTGGTTGCTATCTTGCTGTGTAGTGCCGGTTGAGTTGCTGTTTGCGTTGTTGTCGTTTGAAGCGCAACCAGCGAGGGTGAATCCGGTCATTGCAAGCACAATAGCAAGGACGACGGTAAACACGCAAGTGCGTACGCCTACGCCTGCACTAGAAAGCACAGACGTGCGTGTGCCAGCAGACGCGTACGCACCAGAAGGCGCACCTATGGAGATACTCGTCTGCACACCAGTAAGCGCACAATTACCTGCACCAGTAGACACATCACCAGCAGACACATCTGTAGAGTCAGAAAGCGCATCCATCGGCGACACCGTGCGCTTGTCTTCGCATGCCTTAAACATTGCAACTCCCTTCCCTTAACCCCCGTTAGAAAGGCAAACTCCCAAATTTGTATCCATTCTAGTTAAAGGAAAACCAACCTACAAGCAGGCGAAAGTTAAAAATAGGAGTAGTATTCCTATTTTTCACCACAAGTAGCATTTTTCACTAAGAACAACGATTAAACGATACATGCATCAAGAAAGATGCCTTGATTGAGCCAACTATAAGTCAAAAGAGAATAATATGTGTAGATCGTTTTTTTGTTGCAATTGTAGGTAAAAAGCCTACAATTGCAACATGAAACATTCGAAGTACATATCATCGATAGCAGAACTTTCCGAATCAGAAGGTGTATTTACCACTGCACAAGCAGCAAGAATGGGCATACCTCGCGATGCTCTCCATGACGCTGTAGAGTCTGGAAGGATTGAGCGCATTATGCACGGTGCATACAGACTTGTTGGTTCAAGGTCTTCTTACATCGATGAACTTGTTGCCATATGGAAGCTCACCGCTCCAAGCAAGTTCACACACGAAAGGATACAAGTTTCATCTTGGGATGGTATTGCTATTGGCGGTTCGACTGCAGCCTCATTACTAGGAATTGGCGATTTCTATCTTTCACCCTATCGCATTTACACACCTAAAAGAATTAATTCGCGAAACACTGCTACTAAATTTACAAAGAGAGATATTGCACGCGATGAAATAACGTTTATTGATGGCCTACCCGTAACATGCATGGAAAGAACAATCTTCGACCTTGTGGCCGATGCCGAGGATCTGTCCCTTGTTGCTGACACACTAAACGATGCATACGACAAAGACAAGCAATTTGACCTTGCAAAACTTCGTAATTTTTTCAACTCCAAATATAAGGAAAAAAGAGCTACCTACCTGTATGAATCACTCCTCCTTGAATCGGACATTTCCAAAGGAGTGAGTTGAGTGGAATACAAATCTGCAAGTGCCCTTGAATTTAAAAGTAAAATTGAACTCTAAAACCTAGAAAGACCCGCGGGTGTGCGGGTCTTTTAATTTTTTACATAAGCTCAAAAGAGAGAATTCGAAGCTATGACGTAGCCACGTTAGATGCTCTGCTTGTTGCGACGGCGTAGTGCAACGCCTGCCGTTAACAAAGTTGCTATGGCTCCACCAGCTAAAGCGAACGCGCCTGTTACTGGCATTTCATCAGCGGTATTAGCAAGAGCATCTTTATTTGAGTTCTTGTCATCGCTGGTTGCACTATTGCTGTTTGTGCTACCGCTTCCGTCACTAGGAGTAGCCTTGTCGTCACCGCTCTTGTCTCCACTTCCGCCACCACTTGGATCAACAGAGTCTTTCGTCCAGTGCGCGGTAAGGGTCATTTCACTGGTAACAGCCGTATCGAAGTTGTAAGCCGTATCGTTTAAGTACCAGCCATCAAAGGTGTAGCCATCGCGGGTTGGGTCTGCTGGTTTTTCAACCTTGCTACCCTTTGTGACGCTCTGTGCTTTCACGCCCGTGCCACCTGCAGAATCAAAGGACACAACGTAGGTTTCAATAGGTGTGCTCTGAATAGCATATGCGTATGTAGAAATATCACTTGCGCACATGCCCTCGTGATAGGCGCGAGCTTTGAGCATGGTGAACGAATCTACGTTAATGGCACCGGTGTATTTGGTACTGTTTTCTGTGGGGTCACTGCCGTCGGTGGTGTAGTAAATGGTGGCACCTTCGG
>CAVABR010000145.1:0-3280 GCA_963586955.1 bacterium | reverse complement strand
AGCAAAAATAAAGTGGTCGGTGTCGTAGGTTTACAGAAATGACATTATCAACCACCAAATAGCAGGCGGCTATTTTTTCATACCGAGCACGCTTTTTTGCATCAACTGCTTCGGCCGGGAACCCTTTTTGAACTCCCGTTCTTGTTTTTACCTCAATAAAACAAAGCGTTGAACCATCAAGAGCTATGATATCGGCCTCGCCAGCAAAGCATGCCCAATTGGTATCAAGGATTTCGTAGCCTTTCCGCTCAAGAAAACGCGCTGCCGCACGCTCGCCTCTTCGTGTCGTAGGTTTACAGAAATGACATTATCAACCACTTTGATATAATATCTATTTGATAGGTGGCCATTTACCACCCATAGGTGGTATGTGAGTCACCTATCGTATTCTTCTTATTTGTTGGTTATGACCAAGAATGTAGACAGACCCTTTACTGAAACTTCGGTGTCGTAGGTTTACAGAAATGACATTATCAACCACTAAACGAATGGCAAAGGAGAAGAAAAAATAAGAGCCAGCGGTAACTGGCTCTTCAATATCCCCTGCGCCACCCGCTAAGGTTAACTGCCCCGGGCTTTGCTGGTGCTTTTAGTTTAGCATTTTGATAAAACTACGGTCAATCAATATTTGGTGTCGTAGGTTTACAGAAATGACATTATCAACCACTAAGATATTGGCGATTGCCACCAATGCAATTAAAACTTCATACATAGGCAGTACCTCCTTTAAAAGAAAGCGCCACCCACAAGCGAACTTTGCTGGCCAGGATAAGTTCAACGAACATAGCAATTTTTGGTATGAGAAAGAGCTTGTAAGTAAGAATTAAGCAGTGGCAAACGTGCTTGTGTTTTAAAAATTTTAGCATAGCTGTTAATTTAGTAGTAGAATATAGTAGTAAAAAATAAACAACCTATGGGAGGTATTACGGTGACAAAGGTTCATCCGAGAGTTACGCAACGTCATCCAGAGCTTTTGGATGATGATGTGATAGGTAGCTTGGAATGAATTTGAAATTGCGGCTGTTCGCGTTCCAGGTGAGGTTGAAATGCGTGTTGGGTACGATTTAAAAGGAAGACGCATAGAGATGGTCGGAAGACTTTTAGAGGATGGCTGGTTTATCTACCATGCAATGACGCCACCGAGTAAGAAAACCGAACGCGAGATTGTAAAAGCTTTGAGGAGAAGGGGTCACTGATGGAGTACAAACTTGCAAACGGTGGCATGATCACTGATGAAGAAATCGAAAAAGAGTGTGCTGAATACGAAAACGGTACATGGGGTGGGTATTTAACAAACCTCCGTGTTGGTCGTCCGCGCTTATCTATTGAGGATAACGCTAATCTTTCGTTCAAATGCCCAAAAACTGCCGCTGATTTAATTGCACGTGCAGCAGAGAAGTCAGGTATGGGTAAGTCGGAATTTATGCGGGTTGCTGCTATCGAAAAAGCTGAAAAGGTCTTGAGAAAAATCGGATAGGTTTTTAAAAATCTATATACACTCTATATAGATTCTATGTGTCGTAGGTTTGCAGAAATGACATTGTCAACACCGAGGAGGAGCTGAGGAGGCTGGGGGAATGAGAATCACCGACTGCACGACCATGGGGCCGTACACCATCCTGGTGTTCAGCGCCCCGCTGCCCCGTACCAGCTGGCGCGCCATCATGGTGGAAGGAGTCCGCTACGAAACGTTGCCAGTCATGGATGCTGGCAACGACTGCCTAGCCATAGCTGGGTCGCACGATCTGGCCGGTAAGGATGCGACCTTTATTGAGTAATCCGACATGAAACAACAGCATAGTGTCGTAGGTCTGCAGAAATGACATTATCAACCACTGTAAACATTGAACATAATATTGTTTTATTCCATGCTATGTGTCCTGCACGAAACGCATTTATTAAAGAAGTACAAAACAAAAGGAGCATAAAATGATTGATATAGACGAGAACGGAAACAGAATAACCGAAGATGATATTAAAAGGTGGGTTAATTCAGCAGAAAAACTTGACTTCTCAGAATTTAAAGATGTTTCAGATTGTATTTATGGAAACCTTGAACCACTAAGTGAAGAAAAAACTACTATTAGTTTTACTTTGCCCGCTTCAACAGACAAAGTGCCGTAGGTTTACAAAATAACATTATCAACCACTCAAACATGTTATAAGGAGTGAAAACAATGGTAACTACTTCGACAGCACTAAGATTGCCAAAAGATTTGGCAATTAGGTATGAACATTTAGCACAATCTACGGGGCGAACAAAAACATTTTACATGACGGAAGCTTTAGCGGATTCTATTGATCGGCTTGAATATAAGTATGGTCTTATGAAGAAAGTCGAGGATTTTCGTGCAGGTAAACTTGAAACTGTAACTTTGGACGAGTTAGAGGAAAATCTTGGCTTGTCGAGTTGAGTGTCGTAGGTTTACAGAAATGACATTATCAACCACTCGGAATTATGCGAGGTGAATGGATATGAAAAACGGAAAAACGCCCGACCCTCGGGTGATACATCCGATTGCCGGATATGAGAAGGAAATCTACGTGAAGCCGACAATCACGAACCCAAACATCATTGTCGGAGAATTTACCTATATCGCTGATTCAGAGTTTGAGAGCCATGTAACGCATCTTTATACGTGGAACGACGACAAACTTATTATAGGCAAATTCTGCCAGATTGCCGCTGGAGTTGAGTTCGTGATGAATGGTGCAAATCATCAGATGAACGCTGTTTCCACCTTCCCATTCTATACGCTCGAAGGCTGGAGCATGAATCCTCCTGCGCAGTCTGACCTTCCTCTCAAAGGTGATACTGTCATTGGCAACGATGTATGGATCGGGCAGAATGCAGTTATCCTTCCCGGAGTTCATATCGGTGACGGAGCCATCATCGGGGCAAACAGCGTTGTTGGTAGCAATATTGAGCCTTACACCATTGTTGTTGGTAATCCGGCTAAACTGCTACGGAAGCGCTTTGATGATGAACTGATTGAACTGATGATTAGATTCAAATGGTGGGATAGGAGTGTTGAGGAAATAGATAGTTTGATTCCTATGCTGACCAGTAGTGACCTGGAACGCGTGAGAACCGAATTGAGAAATCGGTTGGAGTGAAAATTCCAGTTTAAGTGTCCTAGGTTTGCAGAAATGACATCATCAACCGCTAAGAAAGTGAGACCGTTTCCTATATGGCTAGTCAGGGCGTGTCTCACTCATCGTTTTAATCATATCGCAGGAGTAGCCCTTTGTAGGAGGGCTTTTTATTTCCTGGGTTTAT
>CAVABR010000144.1:0-3298 GCA_963586955.1 bacterium | reverse complement strand
CTATAGAACCACCCTTTAGCCGTTATAAGTACACCTTATAACTAGACATACCAAACCTGTACTACCACTTTTCCCACACTCTCGCCTAAGATAACTCACGGACAATTTTTGATTCATAAACGTTCACAACTATATGGAAAGGAAAGAAAGTGAAACTAGGATCTATCTCCAAAGCGAAGAAGGCTTTCTTCGCAGTAGCAGTTGCTGTTTTGGGTGCAGTACTTGCTCTAACCCTTACCGGTTGCGGTAGCTCTTCTTCAAACAATGAAAAGACCATTACCATAGCCGCAGTTCCTACCCCTCATGCAGAAATACTTAACAATGCCGTTAAGCCACTCCTTGAAAAAGAAGGTTACACGCTTGAGGTTAAAGAATTCACCGACTACGTTCAGCCTAACACCGTTACCGAAGAAGGCGAAGTTGACGCTAACTACTTCCAGCACAAACCCTACCTTGATAACTTCAACTCTGAAAAAGGTACTCACTTGGTAAGCGTTACAAGCGTTCACTTTGAGCCAATGGGTGTTTACTCCAAGAAGATCAACAACCTTTCAAACTTGGCCGACGGTGCTACCGTTGCTGTTCCTAATGATGCAACCAACGAAGCTCGCGCGCTTCTCTTGCTCCAGGATCAGGGTCTTATTACCCTCAAGGATGGCGTTGGTGTTTCGGCAACTCCTAATGACATCGTAAGCAACCCTAAAAACCTCTCTTTCAAAGAGCTTGAGGCAGCAACGGTTCCTAATGTAGTAGACGACGTTGACATTGCAGTAATCAACGGCAACTACGCAATTGCAGCAGGATTCACCACAAGTGGCGCTCTTGCAATTGAATCTTCAACTTCTCTTGCAGCTCAAACGTATGCAAACCTCTTGGTTGTAAAAGATGGTAGCCAGGACTCCGACAAGATCAAAGCACTTGCAAAGGCTCTCAACTCCGACGAAGTTCGCGACTTCATCAATAAAAACTTCCAAGGCGCTGTTGTTCCTGTTTTCTAAGATAGGTTCGTAGTACGCACACGCGTTTTGATGAGCGCTTTGACGAATGCCAACTTTGGTACGCCTGACTAACATCAATTTTGGTACGCGCCGGCACACGCCACGCGTACCAAAGCGCAAACGATACGCGCCCCATCAGCGAATCTTTTGATTATGCAAAGACCTATACCTTACGGTATGGGTCTTTACTTTGTCGTATACAATACAAGTGATCAATGATTGAACTATTCATGACCAAATAATTACTAACGATTGCTAGGAGGCAATAACGATGACCGATATCGCAGCATTACGAAATGCTCCTGTGGCTATCTTGGGCGGTGGCGCAGTAGGAAAAACCTGTGGTGCAGACTGCGCGCTCGCTGGACAAGAAGTACGCATCTGTGACTTGGATCCATTCTTCGAAAACACCTTGGGCACAATCATGCGCACCGGAATTACCCTTCAGGACAAAGCTCCGGGAACGCAAACCAAATATGGTTTTCGCCGTATGGGCAAAGCTCAGTTTTCCATGGCAACTAAATCAGTTGCAGAATGCGTAGCAGGCGCAAAGCTTATCATTGTAGGCATTCCTTCTGTTGCTCATGAAGTATTCTTCAAAGAGCTCATTCCTCATCTTGAAGACGGCCAGATCATCCACATCATCCCTGACAACTATGGTTCCTTGAAGCTTCGTAAAATGATGCGCGAGATGGGTTGCACCAAAAAGGTTATCGTTGGCGGTTGGTCTTCTGCTCCTTATGGCACTCGCGTAGATACCGAAGGTGGCGTCATGAATTCCTGCTGCTCTTTGGTATACCGCGCTATCACACTTCGTGGCGCTGCGCTTCCTGCAAGTGACACCGAAGAATTTGTTGAAAGCTCCAAGGCACTTGGCTGCTTCGATGCCATCACCGAAGGCGACGGCGCCGTTTGTGGTGACACTGTTTTGGACATTGGCTTCTCTAACGTCAACCCCGTCATCCATGTTCCCGGCACCGTGCTCGGCGTTTCCACCATGGAAAACTTCAGCACCGTTTTGAACAAGAACATTCACGACTACTCAATTTATTCTCATTCGTTCTGCCCTTCAATTTCTGAGGTTCAGTATCAGTTCTATAACGAAGAAATTGCCCTTGCAAATGAAATTGGCGTTGGCATTCAGCCTTTCAAGAAAGAAGTATTCTACCAGCGCACCAGCGTTTTGGGCGAAGAGTACATGGGCGAAGGTTGCACCGTTCCTTTCGAAGAGCAATGGGAAGTTGGTTTTGGTACCGGTCCTTTTACTATTCAGAACCGCTATGTCACTGAAGACGTTCCGGTAGGTTGCCATGTATACCATGAGCTTGGCAAGAAGTTTGGCGTTCCAACCCCTGTTATTGATTCCATGATTGTCTTGGGTGGCGTTATGAATAAGACTAACTACTTTGAAACCGGCCTCAAGCTTTCTGATTTAGGCATTGAGCACTTGGATAAAGAACAGCTTCAGGCTTACCTGCGCGAAGGCGAATATGTAGAGCCCAAGGAAGGCTAGTCTCAATGGCTAATTCATGGAGAGGCGCCTATGGCGCACTTGAGACTCATCAGGAAGTCCGTGGCATTCACGGGCTTCCTGCTCGTAGTACCTCAGGACACGTGTTGGGCATCATTTGTGTAAAGCTTGATTATCCAAAGTTGCCCGGAAATGTAGCGAATGCATGCACGTTTCCCTATCCGGTGCTCTATAAGGAAGTTAACTTTGAGATTGAACAGCTCTTTGCCGGAGATCCTTCCATTAAAGAGATGGTTTTAGCGGCAGCAAAAGATCTAGAGGCGCAAGGGGTACGCGCCATCATTGGTGCATGCGGATACTTTGCTCACTTCCAGAAAGACGTTGCTAATGCCGTCAATGTGCCGGTATTTATGTCAAGCCTGTGTCAGCTTCCATTGATTAAGGCGGGCATTCGTCAAGACAAAAAGATTGCCGTGTTTGCTGCTGATGGGTCAAGTCTCAATGATGAGCTTTTGGCACAAGTTGGCTCTGATAGTTCGCGCCTTATTATTCAAAACGTGGGTGATATGGAAAGCTTTGCGCCTATTCGCTGGGGAAAGCTTGAACTTGACAATGGCAAACTTACGCAAGATTTGTGCGCCCTTGCTTCTGGATTGTGCGAAGATCACCCTGAAATTGATGCCATTCTGCTTGAATGTAGTGATCTGCCACCCTATGCGGCTGCTATTCAGAAAGCAACCGGGCTTCCGGTATTTGACTTCATCACCCTTGCCAATTGGGTAGAAAGCGCCGTTGTCCAGCACACCTATACCGGTTGGTTTTAAGTCTC
>CAVABR010000143.1:0-3486 GCA_963586955.1 bacterium | reverse complement strand
ATGGAACACAAGCGCGCTTACTGATACCAATTGCATGTTTAGCGGTTGCAAGGCACTTACCTCTATTTCTGGCATTGCTGACATAGACACTTCAAACGTTACTAACATGAATTCCATGTTTAAGAACTGCGAAAAACTTTCAGCAAATTGTTCAAAGTGGAACGTTGATAAAGTGACTGACTATACGGATTTCAATACCGGAGCAGGAGAAGGCGTAGTGCAACCTTCTGCTTGGGATGTAAAGGAAACCATATACGTTGTATATTGTGTTGATGATTCAAGCCTTAATTTCTATGTAGGAAATACGAAGGAGAAGCCAGTAGTAGGCGAAAAATATAGAGACAATAAGGTTGTAACGGAGTTTTATGAGGGATTGAATCCTGTAGATTGGAAAAATAGGTATGTTGCCGAAAAGGTATACTTTGTCGATCCAATTAAAGCAGGCGACAGTACTCAAGGCTGGTTCGATAGTTGCTATGAGTTGCAGTATGTAGATCTACGTAACTTAGATACATCTGAAACAACAAACATGAATGGCATGTTTACCTGCTGTTATAACCTTAGAACAATCGATGGTATATCAGATTTGGATACTGGTAATGTAGCTAACATGAGTAATATGTTCACCTATGACTCTTATCTTAAGGCAGATTGCTCTAAATGGGATGTCAAAAATGTTACCTCTCACTCTGATTTTAGTGATGAGTATAATACAGATATAATCCCTCCTAAATGGCCCGAAGATAACGCTTCGGTTGCTAGCAATAACTCCTTGAGTGCGGTTGCTACCGCAAGCGTTGTTGCTAATAGTAACGCTTCTGTGGTTGTTGAAAATGCCAATGAAAACAAGACTATTCTTAGCGAAGAGAATATCGCTGAAGAAGGAGTTGTTATCGAAGACGCTGTCGAAGCCACCAGTGAAGCAAGCTTCACTACCGAAGACGATACAATTGTGCAAGAGGTAGTAAATTTCTTGTCTGATCTATCAAAAGAAAATAATGGAGAAGCTGAAAGCTTAAATGCTGCAGCCTAGATTGAGGCAGACATTTTCAAGTATTTCCAGAGGGTAGGCAAGCGCGCCTGCCCTCTTTTAATTCGAACAAAGTCTGGGCTGCCAGCTGGCCGACCTTTAATCTCAGGGGCAAATCAGAAAAGGTCAAGGCTCAGCGCTCCAAAACACTGAGCTTGCCCGCACAACCCCTACAGCTTTGCTTAGAAAGCGCAGATCTGAGCATATATTAATCCTCAAATGCGCTAGAATAAACATTCTAGGGAGGACAAGCAGATGGCATTTAATCGATCAAGGTTCTTAAAAGAAATTAGAGTGTTCGTGTTAGTTGCGCTCTTCATCTTCCTTCTGTCCTTCTTCGGTCTTTTTTCGCAGACGGTGGATTTTGTTTTGTCTTTTCAAAGCATGGAAGCCTCTTCCTATATGGAATACCTTGACTCCAATTACAACAAAAACAACAACGAAGAAATCAAAGAAACAATTACGCGCTTAGAAAACGAAGAGTTAGACAACCTTAAAAAGCGCATTTATGTTTTAGACAAAGACACTTCGACTCTTATTACAAGTTCAATAGGAATTAGCTCAGAGAACACGAAGTCAAGGATAGACAATGAGCTTAGCGCCCAAACCAACCGAGATTTTATATTCATTGATTTTCATTGTTGTAGAACCGCCGATCTAGATCATTACAAGATTTTGGTTCAGGTTGAGTCCTTTCCTGTATATGAACAGTTTTTCGACAGAGCACTTACGTTTGCAGGAAAAAGTTTGGCAATTCTTCTTGTTGTAATTCTTGTTTTATTCGTTTTAAGATTCAAAATTTTGGGCGACAAAAGAAGAGTCAACATTGTGGTAAGTAGTATTGTGATGTTTTGCTTTGTGGCTACGTTTTCTCTTCAGGCGTTGCAAACAGAACTGAACGGGCTTGATACTCTTTCCTATCAAGAAAAAGAAACGGTAATAAGTGACCTGAATTATGTATGTAATGGCGAATATAACGGAAAAATTGCCGACCTGGAATTTCTTGAAAAGATAGCAAAAGACTTAACCAACAACAGTATTTCAATTCAGGAAATCAAATTCAAAAACATTGAGTCTTTTAAAGCGAATGGCGTTACAGCGGGCGCCTACGATATTGAAAACAGCGTAGAGATCACTCAAGACACGGATGCCATCCAAAACAAAAAGATGAACTTTTATATCAAAGCAGCGCTCATGTTGCTCTTGGCGTTCATTCTTATTGTGGAGCTGTACGCAAAGCGGGGATCGGCCTATATAGATAGGCAAGAAAACAAAGGAATATCTCCTGTTTCGCTTTCTAAAAATGATATAAAACTGAAGCATATTTTATTTGTAGTTGGCGTTGCGTCGGCAGGTTTTACGCTTGTTAACGTTTTGCGTATTAGAGAAGTTGCTATGCTTAATTGGACTGAAAACGTCAGTCTGATGATTGACCTCATTTTTACTATTACGCTCATAGCTACGGTGGTAAGCTCATTTTTCTCTTCAGTAATTCTTAAAAAGTGCGGAAGCATAAAGAAATATATTCTCACTGTTTGTGCAATGTGCTTGATTGGTGCTTTCTTATGTGGATCTTCTAATAATCCCATCATTTTTGTTATTGGGCTTGTAGTTCTTAATACTGGTACTGCAACAGTAAAAATGACGGACAATTTTTACACCACCCTTATAGATGACATTAAAAGAAAAGATAGGTGTTATATCGAACTTGATAGTGGCAGGTCAATCGGAGAAGTTGTAGGTAATATTGCTGGTGGTGTTATCAGCGTAATGGCCAGCTACGCCTTTGTTCAGATTTTAGTAGGCATAATTTTTCTTGGCGTTGTTGTTTATACACTTAGTCTGAAAGAGCCTGCAGTTAAAAAGTCAGAAGTAGATACTACGAGCTTCAAAGAGATTTTTGGCAGTTTGAAAAATGTTTTGAAAAGTAAGGACACAACACTCTATCTTCTCTGCCTTGTTGTTCCTGGCTCCATTCCTTACATGCTCATTGAATACAAGCTTCCGCTTGACGTTGCGGCGCTGGGGCTTTCAGCGATAGTGCTTTCATTTATAAAAGTGGTTGCAAGTATGGTTAATGCATATTCAATGCCTTTGTATCATGTGGTGAGCAGGCATCTTAACCCGCTTGACCATGCGCTTATACATAGGTTGATATGTATTTCCGTCGTGCTAGTCTATTTGCTTAATACTTCCGTATTTATGATGGTTATTACTATAGCGTTGATAGGCTTCCTCAATGGAATTGGAACGTATGCCGTAACAAAGACATTTAGGGAACTGCCTGACAATCAAGAAGTACCCGAAGCAGACAGATTTGTTGCCCTTAGAGTTATTAGCAAGGCGGGAGACACCATTACGCCTACGCTGTTTTCAACGATCCACAATCCGTTCGTTCTTGCCGGTTTAGGTTTTGCTGCTCCGCTTATTTACTACGTAAACAACAAGCGCAAAAA
>CAVABR010000142.1:0-3492 GCA_963586955.1 bacterium | reverse complement strand
TTTTGCATGTTATTGAATTTTTCTTGAAAGAAAGGCTTTTATAGCGGTGTTTTGCGACCGGAACTATTTTTCAAACGATTGGGCGTATGCTTTTAAGTCATCAGAAGGTTCGAGGCAATTCTTAATGTAGTTTTCGCCCCAATTTTGCATTGCGGATAATACAGGGATGAACTGTTCGCCAATAGGTGAGAGACTGTATTGGACGCACGGGGGAACAGTTCCTAAATCATTGCGACAAATTAGCTGATCGGCTTCCATTTGTTTTAATTGTCGTGACAGAGTTGCATGAGTCATCTTAGGCATGCGCCGTTGCAGTTCATTAAAGCGAACCGGCCCTTCAGATAAATGATGCAAAACCAAAATGCTCCATTTGCCTTGAAGTAAGCGTTGTGTTGTTACGAAGGGGCATATTCCAAAAAGATCTTTTTCCATTGCATTTCCTTCCAGTCCTAGATGCTTCATTTGCTTTAATGGATTGTAGTTTTTTGAGCATCTTCTTTTGGGGCAAGTTTTTCACATGTCATCCCGACCCAATTTTTTGAAAGCTTTAGAGGTATCTTCGTAGATACCGGTTTCTTAAAAGATCGTACTTTTTCTTGCTATTCTACACGATATATAATCGAACCGCGATATAAAAGTGAACTGTAACGAGTTTTGACGGCAGTTTGCGTATAGAAGCGTCCTTGCGAGAGTTTGCGTATGAAAAGCACTTGCAAGGATTCGTACAAAGGAAAGGATCAAATTATGAGTGAACAAAATCGCGAAATTGCAGAAAAGATTGAGCAGTATCTTAGCGATGCTGGGGTGTTCTATTTCACCACTTCTGAAAACAACCAGCCACATTGTCGCCCTTTTAGTTTTCATATGCTTGTTGAAGATTCAGTTTATTTTGGATTTGGGACGTTTAAAGATGTCTACAAGCAAGTAAAAGCAAATCCTAATGTTGAGATTTGCGCAACCCAAAATGATACGTTTTTGCGCATGTGGGGTACCGCCGAAGAATGCACGAATGAAGATTTAACTCAAAAAGCATTTGAGGTAATGCCGTTTCTAAAAGATATCTACAATGATGAAACGGGATACGTACTTGGTATTTTTAAGCTCACAAATGCTACTGCTCAATTCAGAGGAATGCTTGATTTAAAAGAGGAGTATCATTTCTAATCATTCCATAGTACTTTCAAGTTTACTGAGCGTTTTAAGCAAGGCCACCAGCTCTTTTTAATGAGCAAGTGGCCTTGTATTGTTTTCCCTAAGCTGTGTGCTTGAAATTGAAGCCAAACACTAATCGCCAAAGTTTAGCTTCAGTGCAATTCAAAAGGTTTTCTCAATCTTGTCAAGTTGCTTTATTTTTTGTCAGGGATTTGATTATCAAGTTTTTTGTATTGGGTCATAAAGTTGTTGTCGTAAGTGGTGAAATTTGAACTATATGTTTGAAGGTTTCCTGTTGGGCTAATAGCAAGACCTGTCATGCTTGAGTAAGCTTCATACATTGTATTTAATGTTGAATAAGCTGTCTGTAAGTCCGATGGTGGGTTTTTGAGTTTTGACATGAGGCTGTCTACTTCGCTTTGATTTGATTTGATGTTTTGAATTTTGTTTATTGTCGATTGATCTGCATAATAAAGAGCGATAGATTCATTGAAATCACTTGCTTTATAGGCGGAAATATCGTCATCCCATTCTTCATTTTGATCAAATATAGCAGCTCGCCAAATTTTATAAACGCTGTTATATATTCCTTCTGATTGCGCGGCGCCATTAAGCATAGACATTTTGGCCGAATTAACATTGTCTATGTATTCATTATAGGAATTGCGCTCTGCCGTTGAGCTTGCAATCCAAATAATAAAAATGAGAACGAGCAGAGCGAAAACAATACTCAAAATAATCCATTTTAATTTCCCTTTTTTCTTTGTAGGTGAAGCATTGTTTTCGGTATTTGTGTTTTGGACGGTATTGGCCAAAATATCAGATGTTTGAGATGCCCCCTGTTCTGGGTTACTGATGGGGGTCAATGGATCGTGCTTTTGGGCATACGTATTACTTGCCTCGCCGACGGCTTGGTCTTGATTGTTTTGCTGGTCTTCATCAAGAGTTAGATTCTTACTTGATGGATTTTCTAATGGGTCTGTAACGGTATTTTGCTTGACAGGTAATATGTAACCGCAATGAGGGCAAAAATGTGCTTTTGCGATTTGAATGTCTTGTCCACATTGAGGGCACTTTGTTTGTTCCATGTGAATTCCTTCCCTTTAACCTCGATATTGGTTTTTTTAATCAACGTGGCCTCTATATTGGCTTGGTTATGGATAGCTAAGAATCTGGCATTAGAGCCATTAATTTGATTGAGCCGTTAAGAGCAAGTGGAATCACTCAGTCAACCTTGATTAAATTAAACTCACCACGTTGTGAATTTTAAACAAAGGAAGCAATATGGCTGTACGTGGTACGGGACAGGTAAAAAATTAAAATTGCTCATTGATACATAGATCAAATAATAAAAGAAGATAGAGCCGTTTGCTCTTTTGGAGTACTTTTTGAAACTTTATAAATGATTAAGGCAATGCGTTTTGCCGCATAGTCTTTATGTCCGAATTACGATATGAACAACTATGAAGCTTTTAATTGGTGTATTCTAGCTACGAACAAAGAAAGGTTATGAGCATATGATATTTAAGAAAACGCCGGCACAAATAGAAGAGATGGCTAAAGCGGGAGAGTTGAGCGCGAAAGTTCTTCGTGAAGTGGGCGCTCGTATTAAGCCCGGAATGTCTACGCTTGAGCTTGATCAAATTGCAGAAATGATCATCCGAATGAACGGAGGTATTCCTGCATTTAAAGGCTATGGTGGATTCCCGGGTTCAATTTGTGCATCAATCAATGAGCAGATCGTTCATGGTATTCCTTCTCAAGCGGTTATTTTGCAAGAGGGAGATATTATTTCGATTGACACTGGCGCTACGGTAAATGGCTGGGTTGGAGACAATGCCTGGACGTTCCCTGTTGGAAAAATATCCCCTGAGAAAAAACGTTTGCTTGAAGTAACAGAAAAATGTATGTGGGCTGGCCTTGACGCGGCTCGACCCGGAAATCATTTGGGTGACATTGGCGCTGCTATTCAAGAGATCGCTGAGGCGGAAGGCTATGGCGTTGTTCGCGAATATGTTGGACACGGCATTGGTCGCAATATGCATGAAGAACCTAATGTTCCAAATTACGGGCGCCACCATTCAGGCATTAAATTAGAGCCAGGTATGGTTTTGGCAATTGAGCCTATGATCAATATGGGTACGCACAAAACTAAGCAAATGTCGGATGGTTGGCTTGTTTGCACGCGCGATGGTAAGCCTTCTGCTCACTTTGAAAAAACGGTTGCAATTACCGAAGATGGCCCTCGCATTCTAACAACCGAGCCAAATTTCCGTCGTCCCGTAAACGAGTAATCAGCTGAGCCGTGTTTCTAGATTGATGCACGGCTCGCAATTTTTT
>CAVABR010000141.1:0-3576 GCA_963586955.1 bacterium | reverse complement strand
TTTAGCGCATCTGCGGATTTTGGGAAAACGGTGCGAAGGCTCCGAAGCGCTTTAGCGCATCTGCGGGTTTACAAAATACGATACGAAACAGTGCGGACACCCCAGTCTTGACAGGTATCAAAACCAAGCGCCTTAAAAACGCCGGGTTGAAGGTCAAGCGAGCGCGATCCGCCACCCATGCCACCGCAGTCATTGATGGTTGCAATAACACTTCTGCCGTTGTAGTTGATCTCTACCGCATGCCCCAAAAGCGAACGATAGTTAGACCATGCCATAGGAACTGCTACGCCCATGGAATAGTCATCGCAAATTGCGCCCGTTGCGGTGATACCGGGGTTGGGCGTGTACGGGTCACTGCTTCCGCCATATGCAGAAGCAACGCCGGTTTGCCAATCGCTTCCGGTAGGTTCAGCGTAGAAATAGTTGTCGCTGGAATTGTCACTGGAATCATCGCTGGAAGAGCTTCCACTATCTGCGCCATCGGTGTTAGTGTTCCAGCCCTCAACAATTTGAGCCTGGGCTTGCTCTTCTTTTTCTTTAGCAAGCTCAGCTGCTTTTGCCTCAAGTTCTGCCACACGCGCGCGCTCAGATTCAATCGAAGAAACCTTTGCGGAAGCTTCCGAAACTACTTTTTCGGCTTCAGCCTTTTTGGCAGCTGCCTGGTTTTTCATTTCGTCCTGTTGCTTTTTTTGGCTTTCCAATTCAGAAAGCGCGTCTTGGAACTGGCTTCTAAGCTCTTTTTGATCAGCAACCATTTCAGCTTGGTCTTGCTGAATGGCCGAATAATAGGTGATGTTCTTCAAGAAATCGCCCATGTTTTCAGACATCAAAAATACGCTTACCAATGAAGCATCGGGGCTTTTGTAGGCTGCCTTGATAGCATCGCCCAGCACGGTCTGCCCTTTCATCATGGCATTTTGTGCTTGCATTACCTTGGTAGTTGTTTCGCTCATCTTCTGATTGAGCGAAGAAATTTCGCTTTGAATTCTTTCATATTCAGAAGTGATGGAATCAAGTTGCTTTGAAGCAGAATCAAGCGCAGATTGCGCATCAGAAAGATCATCGGCATGGGCCTGGCTTGCTGGAATTGCGAGCCCTGCGCCCGTGGTAAGTACCAAAACAAGGCTCAGCAGACCCGCCAAAAATATGTTTATCGCGTTTTTACACATAGGTGAATTTTAGCCCAGTTATCCTTTTCGGCCTAATTATGAAGATTTCTGCATGCCTCTTTTTGCAGGAGGCGAAGGGTTGTTTATTGCATTTCCCCAGTTCAGAAGCTTGTTTTTTATCTATAATTTTGTGAAGACCTTTTGAAGCCTTGCTAATACACCAACATAAGATTGCGCGCCAAAACGCGCCCTGGTTAGATTGCGCGCCAAGATAAACTTCGCCTAGGTTGCGCACCAAACCGCGCGCCAAGACGCGCTTTAATTAGCCTTCGCCCCTAGACCCGCCTTAACGTTCGATGTGCTTCTTGGCCTTTTCTTCATACATGCGCTTGTCGGCCGTAATGCGCACCTGGGAAGTGTCGCCATCTTTAGGATATGCCGCAAAGCCACAGCTAACGCCAATCCTAATGGTGTGATTATCAATTAAATACGGTGCTGAAAGATTCTTTGTAACGCGCTCAATCATACCCTGGCATGCTTTTTCGTTGCCATCAGAAGAAACCATCAAGGCAAATTCATCGCCCCCAATGCGGAAGGCATAGTCCAAAGAACGAATGCATGATCTTAAACGCTTTGCCACTTGCTTAAGAAGTTTGTCTCCCATGTCATGACCATAGGTGTCATTGACCGGCTTGAAATAATCTAGGTCAAGATAGAACAACACAAACGGTTCACCACAACTTTCTTTATCACGAAGCACTTCACTGAAGAAACGTCCGTTATAAAGCCCGGTGAGCGTGTCAGTATTAGCAGCCATTTGAAGCTCAACTTTTTGAGCGATGTCCTGCACAATAAGAATGACTTTCTGCGCCCTATCATTCTTGTCCCATTCAATGGGCACAATGTTGAGAATTTTGAAAATGCTTCTGTCGTGAGAGAAGTATTCAATCTTGAAGCAGTCGCCATCTTTTCTAAGCACTGAGCGCAAATGTTCAGGAGAAAGCAAGTCAGACATCTTTGCTTCAGGTTTACCCAAAACGGCATAGCGCGCATTGATAGCATCCGTCATTTGCTTATAGGTGCGAATGTTAGGATAAAGCGGTTCACCGTACTTCTTTTCGTGATATTCGCATTTATCATTGACAATATCTGCCACCGCAAAGCGGTCTACAATTTGCGCAATGCCATTAAACAGCTGGTCAGTAAGTTCTTTTTGCTCTGCGATCTGTTTGCGTTCTCGTTCTTTTTGATGAAGCTTACTGCGCTGTTGGTTGGCAAACGTAAAGAAAACAAATCCTGCAATCACAACCGCCAAAACAATAAAGACAAGCATGGTAGCAGTAGCCGCTTCTTGCATACCAGTGTCAATGGCTTCCGACTCAATAACGCCAATAAGTACCCAGTCTGAAATACCAACCGTGGTATAGGTGAGATAAAACTCTTTGCCTTGATAATTAATAAGAGCACTACCATTTTTTTTGTCGGCCACATCTTGCCGAATGGTATTCACATCGCTTGCTAAAAACGTAGCCTTTCCCCCAAGGAAGGTAAACATGTTTTGCACGTAGGTTTCAAATTCAGTTTTAGTCTCAAGCGCAACAACAACATCGCCATTGCCTCTTACCAAATAGCTATCACTCTTTCCTTCAAAAGCGTCTTTGGTTACGATCCTGCTCATGACTTCATCGGTATAGCTAACCGCAACACCGGTATACGCTACTCCCTCAAGAGTAATAGGGCTACTCAGTGGATGGGCAAAAAACGTCCTGCGCGTACCATCAGATAGAAAGTAGCTTCCAACCGTTTCGTTATTCGTTTTATACATTTCATCAAAAACGCCTACAAGATCATTAATGGTCTCACGACGATTCTCTACCGTGTAGACTTGCGAAGATTGATTGAAGAGATATAGTTCCTTGTAACCCCATGAATTTTTTAAATCAGCAAAACTTTCACGGATATCGGCAACGTCACTGGCGTCGGTGGCACGTTGCAAAAGCCCGTCACATTCAGAAAGAACGTTCCAATTGCGCTGAGTAAAGAACTGAAAACTGGTATTAACCTGTTCGGAATGCGCTGTAAGAAGTTTGGAATTTTCTTCGTAGATTTTTTTCTGTAAGTACGAGTTGTAGCCAAAGAAACACACCACAACTACTGCCAATAGACAGACCGCGCCAACCATGTACGTCCAGTATTTTCTCATTGGCGCTCCTCTCCTTGTCTCTATTGTAGCCCTTTGAAGAGAGAGAGAGAGAGAGGAATAAGCATTTTTAATACCTATAGAATGAACGCTTGCTCTCTGAAAATTCCAGGTAATAAGGCTAATTTTTTGCTATTTCTGTACCAGATTAGGCATTTTTAAGGGGTTGGAGGGGTGTTTTGCAAAGAGAGCGAACGGGTTAAATAGGGTGAAAATGGGCGTTTTTGGATGCGAAAAAAACCCGCAGATTTTCTGCGGGTTCAATCA
>CAVABR010000140.1:0-3583 GCA_963586955.1 bacterium | reverse complement strand
CCGTCCATTCTGGATGGCGCTAGCTCTATGCCGATAACCCGCGAATATTAAACTGCGAATACGAGCGTCGGTTTGACACATCAATCGTGAGGAAGGTTCGGACTGAGATAGATTGACTCAAGCCAAGGAAAATTCTTTGGCTTGAGCCTTTATTGCCTCTTGACAATGTTCTACTCATATTAAAAACAGGGCGCAGGTAAAAACTACCCACGCCCTGTTTGGCTACCATACTAAGCGTAACAACTAGTAGCGATCCTTTTCTCATCATACGCGATGGCAACAAGAACAATCTAACAACGCCCCGCACAATAATGAAATACTCCGATTAGTGTCACTTTTATTCGCGTTCTGCACGACGGCGATATGCAACAGAAGCTACGCCACCAGCACAAGAAAGTGCAATCAAAAGCGTGAGCAACTGAACAGCTACAAACATGTTGTCACCCGTCTTAGCTGAATTGCTCTTGGCGTTATCAGCATTTTCGGCATTGTTGGCACCTTCGTCTGTATCACTGCCCTCATCACTTGGCACTACGCTACCGGAATCTTTAGTTCCCTGTTGCACTTCAAAAGCCAATGAAGAAGTAGTATCTTGCACTACAACCGAAGTTGGGGTGGTATTAAGAAGCTCGGTGCGATAATTTGCACCTGCAAGGTTAAGTTGTGCTTCAGCATTAGCCACCGCAATCTTTAAAGCGTCATACTGTTCCTGCGTCATCCAGGTATCATTTTTGTCTACATCAGATCCATCAACACTGATCTTGACAGATTCAAGCGCTGCCTTGGCTTTCTTAGTTGCCTGTTCAAGCGCACTCAACTCTTCTACCGTAGCCCAATCCTGAACCTCAGAGAAAGCCTTGATTGCAGCATTATCTGCTACCACGGTTTGTCCTGCCTGAGAAGTAGCCTTTTCCTCTACAAGAGCCTTCACCTGAGTCCAATCAGTCCACTCAATCTCTTTCGAAGTGTTAGCTTCTTCATTAACAGTAGCGTCATCATTGGAAGCTACGGCCTCCTTGGAAGATTCAAAATTCCAGTTTGCATTCGTAGTCCAGCTCTCACCTTCGTTTACTTTAGAAACAAAGTAGGAATTTGCATAACTATCAACGGCTTCTTCAACCATCTTTTCTATTTGACTCTGGTATCTCTTTACCATTTCTTTAGCTAAGGTGTCAGCCTGTTCTTCTTTCTGTGCGTCAGTCCAATCGGGGTGCTCCGCTGATACATACATTAAGAAAACCATATAAAACAGGTCGTATATTTCTTTGTTGACTGCCTCAGTTATCCGCTCCCTATATGAATTAATCTGTTCTTCCGTAGGCTGACCATAGTTAATCGCTATGCCCTGATAATAGAGCTTGTCATCATTGCATTGCTGAGTAGTAACTACCGCATAACGCTGGCCCTCGCGCATGGCAATCCAGTCTGACTGATCAAGAGTTACCCGATGGAATCCGCCGTACTCATAGGTTGCAGATGTTTCACACACCTTCTTGCTATGCTGAGAATCAGTAGGGCTTGTAGCCTCATCATCAAGCAAATAAACCTCATAGTTTACGGTGGAGTTGGGCTTGTAAACAGAAGTAGAAAGCGTACGCAAGGACATATCACCCTCTGCGGTAAAGATATTCGCAGAGCTAATTGGATCAGTACTGCTGTTAGTAGCTGAAGCGCGTTCAGGCAGATAGTTGTACTGATCAATATAGTACTCGGTGTTGTCGTTATATGAGTTAACGTCAAAGTCAAAAGACTCAATCATTGATATTGATTGGTCGTAATATGACAGCCAAAAATAACCGTCATTGCCCCAGCCTGCTCCCTTGTTAGGAAATTCGTTAGAGTCAGCACCCCAGCTGTTCTTTACCAGCCAAGCACCGTTGCCATCAGGAAGATTATTTACGCCATCACCAAAATTGGTTCTATCGTAATCATCATCCCAACCAACAATGGTAACTCCATGATTCGCGCTTTCAATATTATAAGTATATTGTGCCCAGTTTTTTTGATTTATATATTTGGAAACACCTGATTGATCAGGCATAGACTGATCAGCGTAATAGGTTATTGATAAAGCGCGACCATTTTCCTTCATTTCTTTCTTGACCGCTTCGATGGACTTCTCGTTGATGCCTACCCATTTGCCATCTTCAATATTTCTGGTATCAGGCAAGATATTGCCATCCTCAAGATTGAGTATGGACTGATTCCACAGATCTTCATCTACATCCCAGGTGGTATATTGTGTATTGCCATCGGCATCCTTATAATTGCCAGCCCAACAATAACGAACAACGGTTGCACCATCTTTTTCAAGAGCCACAGCTTCGTCTTCGGTAAGGTATTTTGTCTCTGCTTTAGTTTGACCCTTCTCTATCACTGAGCATTGCATGATGCCTTCAGAATTTTGATAAGGTGCATCGGATTCCAATAAAGGACCTATTCCAGCCGAAAAGACCGATGAACCATAAGAGAACAATCCGCCAGAGCTAATCCCTGCATTAGGATCTTTGGTGGAGTTATGATAGCCCTCACCTGCTTGATCCTTACCGACGAACTTTTCGGGAGCACCGTTATTGTTATAAACAGACTTAGCAAGCTGAAGTTCTGAGAGGTCAAGTCCGGTGTCTTTGAAGGTTTTACCAGAGTCTGACAAGATACTTGTTTCCGAAGCGGCAATAATTGCAAAACCCCAGCACGTTCCCCAAGGGTTTTGGAACTTTACCGAGGTAACAACACTATCAGATTCATCACCATCACCGTTCGGGTCGCGCAAATCAAACTTTTTGGGCAAGTTCGAATCTTCGTTAGCGGTAGTAGCTCCTTCAGCATACGAATAAGCCTGATCTGAGGTGTTTTGAGTCTTTTCAATAGATTCGGACCAGCCTTCTATTGCGCTACTTTCTGTTGCATAAGCAGCAGTTGAAAATAGACCCGAAAATGAAAGCGCAATTACAACAGAAAGTGCCACATTGAAGCCACGCCATGCTCTTGTGCGAAACGAAGCGTGAACGCGCTGAGTAGCGCATTGACTATGACTCACACCCTGGCCTGCGCATTGACGTGCGTATTGGCTTTGGTACGCACTCTGATTCTGAAATGGAATTGCACCCTGATTCGCGCGCTGACCTTGATGATGCCCTACACCCCGATTCACGCGCTGGCTAATCTTAGCCCGAAAAATACTCATGAAGATCTCCTTCCCACCTAGTACGGATTTCGTCTTACCTAAATTACAAGGCAATCTTTGCATTTGTTAATGAATTGCTTTCCAAACCAATCAGCGATACAAGTAACGAATAGTGTTGCAAATAGATTTGCAAATTCATTAACGATGCAATTAATGCATTAGTGGATGAACTGACTAACAAATTGTTTGACGAATTCCGCTCCCCATAAATATAAATTGTTAGTAATTATAGACTATCCTTTGTAAATAACATTGAAAACTGGAAATAAAGGCTATAGATTTGCTTAGCGGTCTTGCGTCAATAACGCTTCATCAAGCCATGAAGAAACCGCTTTTGGAGAAGGGCTTCATATTCCTGATCGTCGACAGTTGAGTCATATAATGACGGTTTTTGCG
>CAVABR010000139.1:0-3628 GCA_963586955.1 bacterium | reverse complement strand
GAAGCTTGACGTTTTCGAAGTTAAGCTTTGCCTCGGCGGTGCCGTCATAGGTCTTATCGTTGGCAGTGATACCGGAGACGGTGATTGGCGCCCTCTTGATGGTAAATTCCTTAAAGCTTTCGGTCGGTAGCCTGTAATTAGTGTTGTCGATTGACGCAGTAGCTACATAGATAGTGTCACTTGCTTCGGTTTGCTCGCCCTCAACACTCAGCACTACTGCATCGCCTTCAGCAATGCCACCAATTTTTGCACTTGGAATATGCGATTTACCATCATAGGTAAAGACCGTCTGACTGCCCCAGGTAAGGGTGAGTTCCTTTTGCTCAATGGCAAAGCTGTAGGTTTTTTCGCCCTCATAGTTGCCAATCGCTCTAACAGCAATAGTGCCCATGCCAAAGTTTTTGTTTTCGCCATACGTTACTTCATAATCAATGCCCTGCCTGTAGGTATCGCTGGTAACTGCAGGGGTGATTTGCTTAGCTGTGTAAACTTTTTCTTCCGTATCAACACTGAGCTTGCCGAAATCAAACGAAGCTTGAGTGATAGTTGCCGTAGTAGCTGTTTGCTGACCTGTTTCTGCAAGCTTGTAGTTGTCAACCGAAGTTCCGCCAAGTACTAGGTTGGAGATAATTACCGTTTTATCAGCTCCCGCGTTTGCATTTTCGAAGGCGCCATCTGCGGCAACACTGAGGTCATCGGCGCCTACTTTGCCCGTAAGTGTAACATTGTCAAAGTTAAGCTCTGCGCTGGTAGAGCCATCATATTCTTTGTTGTTAGCCGTGATACCAGAGACAGTAATGCCAGCTCTGGTGATAGTGAACTCTTTCTCATCAACGGATGGAAGTTTGTAATTGGCGTTGTCAATCTTGGCAACAGCGTTATAAACACCCGCGTTGGTTTGTTCACCTTTAACGGTAAGGTTTACTTGGTCGCTTCCAAGGGTGCCATCAATGCTTGCACTGGGAAGGTGTGCAGTGCCGTCATAAGCGAAGGTTACTTGCTCGCTCCAGTTGAGCGTAAGCTCTTTTGGATCGATAGTGAAAGTATAGGTTTGCTCGTCTTTATACTTGTTGAGACCTTTAATGGTGATAGTGCCCTGACCTGCGTTTTTATTTTCGCCATAAACTACTTCGTAGTCGGTATTAAGCCTATAAATGTCGCTCGCCACACTTGGCGTGATTTGATTGGCAGTATAGATTTGAGAATCGGTGTTCACCGTGAAATAATCAAAATCAAGATGACTATCCCAAGGAGATTGAACACCGGGGGCATTAGCGTCGAAGTTTTCGTGCTGGTCATCTCCCACCTTATCTACATTCCATCCAGAACAATTCGCTTCAAGATTTACGCAATTCTCAAACATGCTCGTCATATTGGTAACGTTTACCGTGTTTTCATTCCATGCGGAAACATCTCCCACGGTGGTGAGGGCTTTGCAATCCTTGAACATAGAGGACATGTCGGTGACCTGAGCGGTATCCCAGCTTGAAATATCTCCTACCGTAGTAAGAGCAGAACACCCCTTAAACATTGAAGACATATTGGTGGTGTTTTGAGTTTCTAGCTTGGATACGTCAACCGTAGTTAGCTTGGAAGTATCATTGAGTGCAAACCAATTTGCGGTTGAAGCGGGTCGAATACCTGCGTCTTTTACCGTTACTTCTTTGATAGAATTACCTAGCCATCCGGGTTGGTAATCAGCGTTTTCGATATTTCTATATACATCCGAAACGGTTTTCCCATCAAAAGGTGCACCCACAGAAGGAATTTCGCTCTCTACTCGGTTATAGAAACCCAAGCTTTCATCAGCAAAATACACCGCAAAGGTAGTTTTGGTAGTAGTGACGGTAACAGGAATTTTAATGTTATATACAACATAGTAGTTATCTTGATCATCTGGTGTGAAGGTGGCTAAAAAGTGCTTGTCACCTTCATTTATAGTGGTGCCGGGATTACTCCACGCAAACGTGCCTTTCGTTGGAGTGGTCTGCTTTGGCAAGATGACATCGGAAAGCTTCTGACCAACCTCAGCCGTAAGGCCTTGAGGAATATCGTATTTTGGATCCGCCTTTGCAATATCAAAGGTTGTGGTTTCTTCTCCTTTGTAGTTGTCTACACCTTTAACGGTGACGCTCCCCGTTTTTTCGCCGGCATTGACGTTTTCACCATAGGTTACTTCAAAGTCAAGGTCTTCTTTATAGGTATAGCTGGTAACTGCTGGCTTAATTTGCGCTCCAGTATAGGTAGCGCCACCAGTCGAAATGGTGATCAGGTCAAAGTCAAGTTCAGCTTGATCGATAGTTGCCGTAGCAGTTGTTTGCTGACCCGTGCTAGCTAGCTCATAGTTACCAACAGAGTCCCCTTGAAGTACAAGCTTGGTAATAACTACTTTTTTATTCACTCCAGCATTCGCGTATTCGAAAACGCCTTCTGCGCTAACGCTGAGGGTATCACCGTCTACTTTGCCCTTAAGATTGACGCCGTCATAGCTAAACACTGCTTTGGTAGTGCCATCATAAGTCTTATTATTTGCCGTGATGCCAGAGACAGTAATTTCTGCCTTGGTAATAGTGAATTCTTTAACGTTAGCGCTTGGAAGTTTGTAGTTTTCATTGTCAAGACCAGTTGCTGTTGCCGTATAAGTGCCAGCGTCTGTTTGCGTGCCTTCTACCGTAACGTTCGCGGTATCACCCTCAACAAGGTTTCCCGCCACGGCAGTTGGAGCATGATCGGTCTTATCATAGGTAAAAGTATCCCCCGACCAGGTAAGACTTACTTCTCTTTGTGCGATGGTAAAACTTTGGGTTGGATTATCGGGGAGTTTGTAATTTGCATTATCAATCTTGGTTGCAATTGCCTCATAGGTGCCGGCATTGGTTTGGGCGCCACCTACGGTGACGTTAGCGGTATCGCCCTCAACAAGATCTCCCGCCACAGCCGTTGGAGCTTGAGGTTGTCCACTGTAGGTAAGCGCATCCCCTGACCAGGACAGACTAACCTCTTTTGGTGCAATGGTAAAGGTAAAGGTTTTTTCTCCCTTGTAGTCACCAATACCTTTAACAGTGATAGTGCCTTCACCGGCATTTTTATTTTCGCCGTAAGTTACTTCATAATCAGTGCCCTGTTGGTAGGCGCTACTGGTAACGCTTGGTGTGATTTGCCCACCATTATAAGTTGCGCCTTCAGTGTCAAAACTGAACGTATCAAAATCAAGTACTTTATTGATGTTTATCTTCAAAGCAAGTTCGATACTTGAGCTAGAGTTACTTTTAACCTGTTCAAGCAAAGAAGCGGGGATGGTTTTTCCGTCCCACGTGCCTTTTACAGAAGATCCCGATTCAACTGTTTCATCTTTAATACTGGCGTTCCAGCCAGTTAATTCACCTGGCGCTTGAACACTGTTAATGAAAATTGCCTGACCTGAATTGTTATTGATGGCAAGGTCATTGCTTATAATATTGCCTTGTTCATCTACTACTACATTACTAATACCTACAACGCCCTCAAGGCTCTCTTTGGCAAATGCATTGCTCTTGTTTGCAAACATACCGAAGCACGCACACGCAACGAGCGTAGCAACAATAGCAACAATGATAGTTTTGCGCTTAGCGGAAGTTGGGTTTTCTAC
>CAVABR010000138.1:0-3704 GCA_963586955.1 bacterium | reverse complement strand
TTTTTGAAGACAACATTAAAGAAATTGCCTCTGAAGTGGTTCGTTGTCCTGAAGGTATGGATAAGATCCTCATTGGCATGGACTTCTTTGATGCGTCCATCAACCGTGTGGGTGCTTGGGTAACCGGCATGCGCGCAATGGAAAAGAGCCTGCTCTTTAATTTGTTACAGCCATGGGGTCGCCTGAAGGAACTTCAGGATTCTTATCAGTTCTCTGAAAAGATGATTGTTACTGAACAGTTCAAGACCATGCCTTGGGGTGCTGTTTGGGATGAATATTGCCAGCGCCAGGGGGTATGCCTTGAGGCTGAAATTTGGCCTGAGATTAAAGCCTACGAAGACGAAGTTCTTTTGAAGCGCGAACCAAAAAATATTTTCGAAAAAATTGGTTCCCTTTTTGAGGAGTAATTATTGCGGAATGGTTTTGCTAGCTAGCTGATTGATGGTGATTGTTGGTCGGGCTAGCTAGCTCGCTATTTAGCTAATTTCAAAAGTTGCAAAAGAAAGGAAAGGTATGGATTTCTTTGACAAAGCAAGTAGTGTTATAGATCAGGGTGTCAACGCAGCATACGGTGCGGTTTCTGATGCGCTGGTTCAACAAGCTGATTTTGTGCAGAAATTTATTCGCCTTTGTGATGAAGGATGGAAACAAGGTTGGCATGAACGAAATGGTGGAAATCTAACCTATCGCCTAACGGATGAAGAAGTAGAAGAATTTTCCAAGCATTTCACTAAAGAATCCGAATGGGTCAACATGGGAGTAAGCTCTAAGCTTTTAGCTGGATCTTATTTTCTCACCACTGGTTCTGGCCGTTATATGTCAAATGTTAAGTCAAACCCTTCCTACAATATTGGCATTGTGGAGATCAATGACGAAGGCGATTCTTGGAGAATTGTTTGGGGCTTAGATGACGGCGGAAAGCCCACCAGCGAATTTCCTACTCACTTCATGAATCATGTTGTGCGCGTTAAAGCAACCGATGGTGCGTGTCGTCTCATTTACCATGCCCATCCTGCCAACATTATTGCCATGACTTCTGTTTGTCCTCTTGAATCACGCTATTTCACTCGTGCGTTATGGAAAGCCATGACTGAATGTGTGGTCATTTTCCCGTGTGGCGTTGGCGTGGTGCCTTGGATGGTTCCGGGTGGAGCAGAAATTGCAAAGGCAACTTCAGAGTTGATGGAAAAATACGATGCTGCTGTTTGGGCACAGCATGGTTTGTTTGTTTCAGGCGAAGATTTCGATAGCACCTTTGGCCTTATGCATACCATTGAAAAGGCGGCAGAGATTTATCGCCTGTCAAGGCAGATGAACGCTGGTTCTGATGAGTTTCTCAACACCATAACTGATGACAATCTTCGCCAAATTGGCAAAGATTTTAATCTTGTTATTAACGAAGAGTTTCTTGACTAAACCAGTGCATTAATAACGCCCGCGGGCTTTAGTAAGTGGATTCCAAAAGCGAACGCCGACAAGTGGGCTCAAACAAACGAATCCCAATACGTGGCCTTTAACAAACAAAAAGAAAGGAGGAGTAATGACAGTACGTAAAACTTCAGAAGGTAGAGTTATTTCAGGTTTCAAGATGAAGCTCTATCCTGGTTTTGCCGAAGAATACGAAAAACGTCATAACGAATTATGGCCTGAAATGGCTGATATGATTCACGAATATGGCGGTCATAACTATTCAATTTTTATCGACGAAGAAACAAATATTCTTTTTGGCTATATCGAGCTTGATGACCCTGATCAATATGCAAAAAGTGCTTATACTGAGATCTGCCAAAAATGGTGGGACTTCATGGCATCGGTAATGGAAACCAATGAAGACAATTCTCCAGTTTCTGTTGATTTGCCTTGTGCCTTCCATCTTGATTAGCAGTAAACAATAGTAAAAAACAGTAAAGGATTTTTAAAACATGGCAATTTCTCAAGAACGTAAGAGCACTATTGCAGTTTCTCTTACTAACTTCTTAGATTCAGGCTGTATCGTAGCTTCAAGTGTTGCGCTTACGGCATGGGCGGTAGCATTTTCGTTCGATTCAACTTGGACGGCAATTCTTGGTGCAATTGGCGCGAATGCTTTTGGTGCGGCACTCGGTGCATTGATCGGTGGCTTTCTTACCGACAAATTCGGTCGCACCATCATTTATAAATACAACCTGTTGGTTTATGCCTTTGGTGTAGGCTTGGCAATGTGTGCGGTTAATCTGCCCATGGTTGTTTGTGGCATCGTTATTTCCGGTCTTTCGGTAGGTGCGGGCGTTCCTGCTTCATGGAGCTACATCTCTGAAACCTCAACCTCAACCAAACGTGCATCCAATATTGGTATCAGTCAGTTTGCTTGGAGTTGCGGTCCGGCAATCATCTTCTTGCTTTCTTTGTTGCTTTCATTTGTAGTACCAGGCTTTGCAACTGACGGAAAAACGCTTCTTCCTTTGGGTACCTATGGTCCCTTTGATGGCCTGTTGGCTACGCGAATTTTATTCGCTGTTTTGTTTGTGGTTGCTCTTGTTGCTTGGAATTTACAGCGCCAACTTCAGGAATCGCAAGATTGGACAGAAAAGAATCAAGCTGCAACTGAAAATGTTGGTTTCGGAAAAATGATGGCGAATGCACTCAAGAATTCCGTCAACGTAAAAACCATCATCTTCTTGGTTGCTGTTTATCTTACTTGGAACTTGGCTGCTGGCACCAATGGCCAGTTCATGCCTTACCTCTATGCAGCTGCAGGCAACATTGACTCTACTGGCCAAAGCTTGTTGGGTGTTGTGCAATGGGTTTTGGTTGCAGTATGTTCCTTGGCTATCTTTAGCCATTTCGGAGACAAAGTTTCTCACCGCGTCTTGTTTGGTATCTCTGCAGCAATGGCATTGCTCTCTTGGGTTTGCATCGCAGTTTTCGGCATGGCTTTGAACAATGGCACCTCTGATTCTTATGGTTGGTGCTTGTGGGCTTACGTTATTTTGTGGGGCATTTCCGCTGGTTTTTCTGCTCAGTGTTTTTACGCTTTGTGGGGAACCGAATTATTCCCAACGCAATATCGTGGTGGCGTTCAAGGCATCATGTTCTTCTTGGTTCGTGCGGTTCTTGGTATTTGGTCCTTGGTTGGTGTCGGTGCCATCATGGGCGACATTTCTGCTAACCCTGCCGGATTCTTCCCCGCAGCACTTATCATGTGTGCTGTTTTGGTTATCTCTCTTGTTGTTGGTGCTATTTGGTGTCCTAAGACTCAGGGTAAAACCCTTGATCAGATTACCGAAGAGCGCTACGGCAAGTTGGAAAATCTTGATAAGTAGTTTGGGCTTTTAGGCGAATTTGATGGCTGAGCGAGCTAAAGGTCTTTAAGCTTGGTTGAAGTTTTCAAGTTTAGTTGAAGGCGTAAGTAAACATTATGGGTAAACTTGTTTACCCAATCTAAAGTGGGGCTAGAAATAGCCTCACTTTTATTTTTCTGTCATTGGAAAAAGTGCTAATCGAAAAAAGCTTAAAGGCAAATCAGAAATAGCTAAGACGAAAACACTCAGTGTTTCAGGATGCTGAGTGTTTTACTTTAAGGGCAAAACGTGCTTGCGTTCAAATACCCCCAGAGGCTTCGAATTGCCCATGTCAATTTTCTTGTACGTTTTTCTTGGCAAGAATAAAATAGAGTGAGTAATAAAAGGGGAGGAAGTCATGGGATCAAAGACTTGTGGATTTGA
>CAVABR010000137.1:0-3710 GCA_963586955.1 bacterium | reverse complement strand
TGCCTTCTGGGTATGTATGGGTGATGGGGGATAATCGTGAAAATTCGTCTGACTCGCGCTATTTTGGACCGGTTAAAACAAGTACGGTATTCGGAAAAGCCTTCTTGATTTACTGGCCGCTGAACCATCTGGGAACGTTGTAGTGCTTTGATGGCGAAGGCTTGCGAAGCGAAGCGCGTGGCGCGAAGATTGACTGAGCAGGTAGCGCGAAAGCTACTGAAAGGGCACGGATAACGCGAAACTTATCGAAGCGAATCGCGCCTTCGCGCCAGACCTAAAGCGCTCTTTGCAAAACCCATACGAAAACGCATATTGATAAACAACAAAAATAAACGATACTACGATAGAGGAAATAACGACAAAGGAGAGATACGGTGTCTGAAACCGCAAAACAAGGAGTTGGCCAAACTCCTTTAACGTTTCAAGAAATCATTTTACGCCTTCAGGGTTACTGGGCAGATCTGGGCTGTGTAATCTTGCAACCCTATGACAATGAGGTTGGCGCAGGAACCTTCCATACGGCAACCACCCTGCGAAGCCTAGGCCCTGATTCTTGGAAAACCGCCTATGTGCAGCCGTGTCGCAGGCCTACCGACGGTCGCTACGGTGAAAACCCCAACAGAATGCAACACTACTATCAGTTCCAGGTTCTGTTGAAGCCTTCTCCTGACAATGTGCAAGATCTCTATCTTGATTCTCTGCGCGCCATTGGTATTCAGGTTGAAAAGCACGATGTGCGCTTTGTTGAGGACGACTGGGAAAGCCCCACGCTGGGCGCTTGGGGTCTTGGCTGGGAAGTCTGGCTCAATGGCATGGAGGTAACTCAGTTCACCTACTTCCAACAGGTGGGCGGTTTTGAGTGTAGCCCCGTTCCGTCGGAGATTACCTACGGTCTAGAGCGCTTGGCTATGTACATTCAGGGCGTAGATTCGGTCTATGATTTGGTTTGGGCACGCAGTGATGACGGCACCGAATTCACCTACGGCGACGTATTCCTAGAAAATGAACGCGAATTTTCCGCCTACAACTTTGAAGTGGCTGACACTGATTTGCTCTTTGGCGAATTTGACCGCTACGAAAAAGAGTGTCTTAGAACCTTAGAGAAAAACCTTCCGCTTCCGGCATATGACTATGTGCTGAAATGCTCTCATGCATTCAACCTTTTGGACGCGCGTGGCGTCATCAGCGCAACGGAGCGCATGGGTTACATTTTGCGTGTGCGCACCATTGCAAAGGCATGCTGTGAGTCTTATCTCAACAATGTAGTTAATAAATCCCATAAAGCATCTGCACAGGAGGAAAACTAAATGAGTGAACGCAGTCTTGCTTTTGAAATAGGCACCGAAGAAATTCCTGCTTTTGATCTTTCCGCTGCAACCAAGCAGCTCAAAAAACTGGTTCCTTCCATTCTTGATGAGGCGGGCATTCCGTTTAATGAGGTGTCGGTCTATTCTTCGCCTCGTCGTTTGATTGTGTTGGTTTCAGGAATTCCTGAGCAGACCGAAGAAAAAAATGAAACCTTCAAAGGTCCTAAGGTAAAAATTGCCTATGACGAAGAAGGAAATCCTACCAAGGCAGCGCTAGGTTTTGCCCGGGGCAAAGGTGTTAATGCCGAAGATTTGGTTGTCAAAGAAGTAGATGGCGAAGAGTACATTTTTGCTCAGACTCATACGCCTTCTGTTGATGTTCAAGGCCTGCTCCCTAATGTTTTGAAGTCAATCATTTTGGGAATCACCTGGCCTAAGTCTCAGCGCTGGGGTACGGTCAAAGAACATTTTTCACGCCCTATTCGCTGGTTGGTAGCGCTCTTTGGTAATGACGTGGTTGATTTTTCCTTTGCAGGCCTCACTGCAGGGCGCAACACCTACGGGCATCGCTTCTTGGCACCAGGGCCTTTTGAGGTTGCCAGTGCCGATGACTTGCTTGAGCAGGTTCGTAAATCATATGTAGTACCCTCAGAAGATGCTCGTGAAGCAATTATTCGCGAAGGTGTTAAGAAGGTAGAAGAACAAACCGGCTATACCTCTGTTCTTCCTCCTAAAACCTTGCTTGAGGTTGTTAATTTGTCCGAATATCCAACCGTTTTGGTAGGTACGTTTGACGAAGAATTTTTGGCCGTACCGGAAGAAATTATTGTTGATGCCATGTTGATGCATCAGCGCTATTTCCCTTTGTATGACCAGGCGGGGGCGCTTACTAATAAGTTCTTGGTGGTTTCAAACGGAGACCCTGCTTGCAGTGAAACTATCATTGATGGTAATGAACGCGTGGTTCGCGCGCGTCTTTTTGATGCGAAGTTCTTCTATGACGAAGACCTCAAAACACCACTTGAGGGCTATGTTGAGCGCTTGAATGAAGTGGTATTCCAGGAAAAACTGGGAACCATGCTTGCAAAGACCGAGCGCATTGAAGCACTGGCTAAGCATTTGGCACAAGACGCCGGACTTGACACAACGGATGCGCAAGATGCCCTTCGTGCAGCGCACCTTTGCAAGGCAGACTTGGTATGCGGTGCGGTTGTTGAATTTACTTCTGTTCAGGGCATCATGGGTTCCTACTATGCAAAAGCAAGTGGTGAGACTGACCAGGTTGCTCAAGCTATCAAGCAGCATTATCAGCCTCGGTTTGCCGGTGATGACTTGCCTGATACTTCTGTAGGGCGCATTGTTGCCATGTCTGATAAGTTGGACACCATCTGTGGTTTATTTGCCATTGGCCAAGGACCAAGCGGTTCGTCGGATCCGTTTTCTGTTCGCAGAAGCGCTATTGGCATTATCAACATGCTTATTGCAGGTCTTGGCGTTTCCTTGGAGCAGGCCGTAGAGGTGGCACTTCACAGCTATGCAAATCTCACCTTTGATTTTGAGGCCGTCAAGACTGAAATCTTGAACTTCTTCATTGGTAGAACCAAGGTTATCTTGAAAGATGCTGGCAATGAAGCAGACGCTATTGATGCGGTTCTTGATTGTGGCGTGGTTGAGCCCGCAGAAATAGTTTATCGCGTTGAAGCGCTTGAGCGCATCAGGAAAACTATGCCAGAGGTTATCCAAGATTTGGCAACTGCCTTTGCGCGCGCTAACAACTTAAAAGATGCTTCTGTAGGTGAAGACTTGAATGAAGCGTTGCTTTCAAGCCCAGAGCTTGCTTTGCGTGATGCAACGGCAAAGGTGTCTGAAGTAGTAGCGAGCGAACTTGCCCAGGGCAATTACGAAGCATCGCTCAAAGCGCTTGCATCTCTTCGTGATCCTATTGATACCTTCTTTGAAGAGGTTCTTATCATGGACGAAGATGAGGCTAAGCGAACCAACAGGCTTGCGCTTCTTAACCGCTTTGTGAAGGTGTTTGCTCACATTGCCAACTTTGCCAAGTTGTCAGTTAAATAAAGTGGCGTCGGTGGCTATAGAGCGCTTTATTCATATAAGTACTGAGTAGTAGGGAGTTCGGTTGTGTCTAAAAGGTGGGCAACCGAACTTCTTGTCTAAAGCGCTCAAATAGCCCTAGGAAGTCCGCCCAACGCGTCCCAAACGCGCACAAACGCGCCCCCAACGCGCGTCCCAAATGCGCACCTAAACGCGCGCCCAACGCGCCCCCCAAACCCTCAACACGCACAAGCTCCTCCCGCAACCGCAAAAGTAACCATAAACAGAAAGCAGGCATACATGATACAAAAATGGATAGCGCAGGGCTCCGAGCCAATTTCGCTTCCTACC
>CAVABR010000136.1:0-3718 GCA_963586955.1 bacterium | reverse complement strand
GCGCAAGCGAATGGTAGGAGCACGGGTGACTTCGAGCTTAATCATTTCTGATTTGCCCGAACAAGACCTTCAACTTGAATACTGAGTGCCTCCGTGCGTAATCCTTGCCACTTCGCCCAGAAATTGCCAGATATCATAATGCGCCACCAATTCGCCTAGGCAACTTTAGATGAAAATCGAAACCACCAGGAGAGCAACAGCGACGGCAACTGCAAGCCCGTCAATTGCAGAGAAGGGGTACTCTTTGAAGCCACTTGCGCGGGTTCTTAAGTTAAACCCGCGAACCTCAGCAGCAATAGCAGCAGAATTGGTCTTGCGAACAGAGCTTACCAGCAGGGGCACGCACAGAGGAATCATCAAGCGCACCTTTCGGATAAAGCCCCCGTCAAATTCGACACCACGGGCAGTTTGCGCCTCCATGATTCCACTCATGTCGTTCATGAAAACCGGGATAAAGTGAACCGTGCTAGTAAAGACAAATGCATAGCGGTACGGAATATGGCAAATCTTGACCAGTGAATTTGCCATGTCATTGAGCTTGGTTACATAGAAAACCAAAAACAGAGGCACGGCGCATGCAACAAGGCGCACGATGATGCGAACCGCAGCAATAATAGAGCCGGTACCTACATAGCCCCAAGGCAATTCGAACAGCATTGTACCCGATGACGTGGTGAAAAGGGCAATCAAAGCAAGGATGAGCGAAAAGCCTGCTACTGCTTTTGCCAGACCGATGGTCTGCTTCATCATGCCACAGAGTGCAGCCATAATGATATCGAGTACAATCACTACCCCAAGCACAATAAAGCTCTGTGTGAGAAAGCACGCGAATACTATCAAGAGCGCACCCACAAGCTTGGCAACGGGGTTCATCTTATGCAAAAAACTTGTGCCGGGAACGTATTCCAAAAAGCCTTTCATTACCTGCCCCCTTTCTGACCTGCGATATCTTCTAAAGCATTCGTTAGTTCTTCAATCGTTGTTGCACTTGCTATTGGCGAAGTGGCAAGCGAGGGATTGTTTTGTATGAGCTGTTCTGCGATGGCAATTATTTGAGGAGCAATTAAATCAGCGCGATTAAGCACTTCAGCGTTGCGCAGAATGTCGAAGGTTGAACCGTCAGCCACCATTGACCCAAATGTCATAACAATAACGCGGTCCGCGAAGTCTGCCACCACTTCCATGTCATGGCAAACCATCACAATGGTCTTGCCTTCTTCGTGAAGCTTTTTGATGGCCTCCATGACCTTGCAACATTCAAGATAATCAAGGCCAGTGGTTGGCTCATCAAGGATTATCACATCAGGCGCGGTAACTATGATTGAGGCAAGCGCAAGAAGCTGGCGCGTTCCACGGTTGAGCAAATATGGCTCCGCGTCTGCGTCAAAGCCAAATTCGTCTATTATGGCATCCACCCTGGCGCGTGCTTCATCATCAAGGGCGTTTTGCGCTTTGAAGCTAAATTCAAGTTCAGCGCGCACCGTGTCACAACAGATTTGTCGGTCAGGGTTCTGGAACAAAAAACCAATCTTGCGCGCAAGCTCACTGGTTTTAAGCTTGGTAGTGGGCACGCCATCAATAAGCACTTCGCCCGCATTGGGCTTAAGCAAGCCATTCATAAGACGCATGGTAGTAGATTTTCCCGCGCCGTTTGAGCCTACGAAGGAAACAAATTCGCCATCGTTGATAGTGAAATTCACCTTGTCTAAAATGGGCGTATCCTCAACGTAGGAGACGCAGACATCTTTGAATTCAATCATGCGCAGGCTCCTTCCAGTACCTGTTCGCACACTTGAACAGCTTCCTCAACATTTCTGCAAGCAGAGCCAGCGTAGAGACCCTTTTGTCTAAGGTTGTTGACAAGGCTGGTGGAACGCGGGCAATTTATTCCTTCTGCTAGCAGTTCATCGGAATGTTCCAATACTTCAGAAGGCGAACCATCAAGGGCAATTTCGCCCTCTTTTACAATGAGGATGCGGTCGGCATATTCACTGAGCAAGGCTATTTTTTGCTCGACCACAATCACGGTTATATTATGCTCTTGCGCGCATGATTTAAGCAGATCAAACACGTTTTTCGAACTTACCGGGTCTAGCTCTGCCGTGGGCTCATCCAGCACCAAAACCTTGGGCTTTAAGGCCAAAATTGAAGCAAGTGCAACCTTTTGCTTTTGGCCACCAGAAAGGCTTGCAATGTTGCGCTCTTTCAAATGCGCTATGCCCATTTCCTCAAGAGCCTCATTCATTAAAGGCTCTATTTTGTCATGATCAAATCCAAAGTTTTCCAGGCCATAGAGCACTTCGTCTTCAACAACACTTGAAATCATTTGACTGTCAATGTCCTGGCACACGCTACCAACAAGCTGGGAGATATCGGTCAAATTGGCATCTACGGTGTCGTGCCCATCAATGGTGACAGCGCCGTAAAAATCCCCCGGATAGCAATGAGGAACAATGCCATTGAACAGATAGGTGAGTGTGCTTTTACCAGAACCCGCAGCGCCCGTTATACCTACAAACTGGCCATCAGGAATAACCAAGTTGATATTTTTCACGGTAGGCTCTTGGCTTTCTTTGTAGGTAAAGCTTAAGTCTTTGATTTCAATCATTGTTGAACTTTCGTTTCTTCTTGCTAGTAATTTATAGAGGGTTATGCAAGCTTCAAAGCCTTTTTCAAGATTGGAGTCAAGATTGCTACCAAGATGCAGTTCATAACGGCGGTACCCAAAACCATAACGGCGTAGGTTGCAAATACGGCAACAACAGGCAAGCCATTCATAACGCTACCAACAATCAAAGCGAAGGTATATCCCGAAACCACCGTTGCAACAAAGGTGATGATCAAAGGGAATACCACGTTTTGTAAGCTGAAGTTTTTAGGAGCAATGCGCATGAAGGCCGCAAGCAAAATTCCGCAAACAAGTGCGCCGGCAAATTCGGAAGGAATATTGACCAAAGGCGTTGCGTTCAGCATAGGGATTTGGCTGATCAAGCCAGTGATGATACCAATAATAGCTGCTTGATAAACTTTAGGGCGGGTCAGGATAATGGCTAGGCAATACATGGCAATCATGAAGTTTGGCTTCATGCCCGCAAAGGTGAGAAAACTTGATACGGTGAGCTTCAAAACGGCGCCTGCTGCCAAAAGAACGGCAATCAAAATAAGACTCTGAACGCCAAGGCCTTTCTTTTGCTGGCTGGTTACTACATTGCGTTTTCTTGCTACTGCTTCGGACATCTTTTCTCATTCCTTTCTTGGCGGAGGATTCTTCACCGCCGACTTGCTCAATCGAGCTTCCAATAAAAAGCGCCAGCGATGCGAATGAGAATCTAAAACCAAAACCAGCCACCTGTTCATTCTTTGCAGAATGAATGGCACGCATTTTGCTTTGCAAATAAAAAAACCTGTCCTTTTCAAACTCTCACGAGTTTCAAAGGACAGGTTTTGTACCTGCGGTGCCACCTTTGTTTGGTTCCGGTTTTTAGAACCCTCTCATGAACATGCTAACACACGTCCTGCCTCTAACGCGGGCATTACGGTCCGGATACTTGGCTTGAAAAGCCTTTCCCCTTTCACCTCAGCGATCCATTTGCCAACCAGCTACTGCGGGATTTTCACCATCGCCCGCTCTCTAAAAGCGCCTCTGTTGACGTTACTTTCGCTTCATAGGCTTTGCAACGTTTTCGTTGATGAACGAAACTTTAAACCTGGTGCGCTT
>CAVABR010000135.1:0-3753 GCA_963586955.1 bacterium | reverse complement strand
GTTTATGGAAATGACATTATTAAGCCCGCAGAGAAATACGCGAAGAGAAGGCACAACAAAAGCGCGAAAATAGCTTTTGGTACAAGCTGAGAAACAGAAAGGTTGATTAAGGAAATGGATTTGCGAAACCCTACCAGGGTAGTGACCTATCAAACTCCATGTGGCGCAAGAGGGCTTGCTGAACATAGCAAAAGCGGTGAAGCCTTACATGAGCAGGTCTGTCCGCTTGAAGATTGCGATAGTTGCAAAAGTAGGTCTGTTTGTTCTAGAGAAACCATCTTGAATTTGTTCCCTAGCATAAGCATTGATAACAGTAGAGAATGGCAACCTGTACAGGGGCTGTATAAGATAATCAAGGAGGACGAAGAAAGCTCAAATTAGGCGAGCTTTGCCGGCTTAACTTACTTGCTGTGCAAAATAGAAACCCTAAGGGGTTCTATTAGTGTCGTAAGCTTATAGAAAAATACTGTCAACCACATAAATATAAAACCAAAACCTTACATATTTGATTATATGGGCGTGTCCTTATTTTGGGATAGTTTATTAAACTTTTTGCATATCTTTACGTATAAGCTCCTTAATATAGCCCGCTTTATTCTCTTGCTTTTGTAACTGTTTCCATAGGTCAACCTCCGATGGGTAAAACCTAACAACTGCCTGCTTGACGTTTTCTTTGCAATATTTCTCGTTCGTCCGTTTTGTGCTTCTGTAACCATTGTTTTATACTCCTCTTCTATGAGGTAGCTATGGGTTTGCTTGGGAGAGAGCCTTAATGGTTCTCCCTTGTGCTTACTTCTTACGATTAAGAAGCTTGCACTTGATGAATACGGTTAACGCGAATCGCCATATCCTGATTGTGAAACTCATAGCTACCTCCTTTCAGAGTTACTGGCTTGCAGAAATGACATTTTCGACTATGGGAATACAATTAGAAATTGCATAATCTCAGGTCAGCACCACATAACGAAACGCAAGAGCACAAAAGGAGGTGTCTATCATGAGCCAGAAAGACATATTCGTGTATGCAGATTGGCTTGCAGAGCCAACTTTTATCGGAACCCTATATGTATCCGCGAACCATGGCAGGGAAAGCTATGCTTTTGAGTACGATAACGAATGGCTCAATGGACACTCGAATATGATGCTCGACCCCGACATTCATCAAGTACCGGGGCGACAGTATCCAAAAGCGGGCAAAGAGCTGTTCGGCATGTTCGCAGACTCTTGTCCTGATAGATGGGGAAGGCTACTCATGCGAAGGCGCGAGGCTATCGATGCAAGGAGAGAAGGTCGCAAGCCAAAGAAGCTCCTTGAAAGCGATTACCTTTTAGGTGTCTACGATGAGACTCGTATGGGTGCCATTAGATTCACCTTGGAAAAAGACGGAGAGTTCCAGTCTCTGGACAGAAGGCTTGCATCTCCCCCTTGGGCAACGCTTCGGCAGCTGGAATCTGCGTCGCTTGCCTTCGAGAATGAACGGGATCCGGACGAGGAGAAATGGCTTCGCCAGCTTTTGGCACCAGGTTCTTCTCTTGGTGGCGCAAGGCCGAAAGCCAATGTGAAAGCACCGGACGGTTCTCTTTGGATAGCCAAGTTTCCATCGAAGCATGATGAGTGGAACATCGGCGCATGGGAGATGGTTGCCCATGATCTTGCGAAGCAATGCGGTTTGAACGTGCCGGATGCGAAGCTCATGAACTTATCGAAAGTTGGTAGCACCTTTTTGGTGAAACGCTTTGACAGGGAAAGAGAGAGAAGGCTTCCTTTCGCAAGTGCCATGGCTCTACTTGGTTACACTGATGGCGTGGATGATGTGAGCTATTTGGAACTTGCTGAGTTCATATTGAATCAGCAAAGAGCTGGTCAAGCAGAGGTTGATTTAAAAGAGCTCTGGACAAGGATTGTCTTCAGTATTGCTATTTCCAATACAGATGACCATTTAAGAAACCATGGCTTTATTCATGATGGTAACGCATGGAGACTTGCGCCACTCTATGATGTAAACCCGAATGTTTACGGTGGTTACCTCTCTTTGTGTATTGACGAGGTGGATAGCACGCTTGATTTTGACCTTGCGTTGTCAGTTGCGGAGGAATTTATGGTTGCGCAAGACAAGGCGTTGCAAATTGTGAATCAGGTGGCAAGCACTGTTGCTGAGCAATGGCAGCTTCTTGCGAAGCAACACGGATTGAATCGTGAGCAGATTCAGAGGATGGAACCGGCTTTCAGTTTGGCAAAAGAGCAAGCTGAATTTGTGAAAGTTCACAGTGTTACCGGCTTTCAGAAATGACGTTTTTGGTCATTTCGTCAATGCCGTTTCTCATCTCCGTACCTCTTTTTATGCTGTAAGATAAACTTACAAAAGGTTCAGGGTAGATTGCCCCCTTTTTTTAGCGGCTTTGGCTTTTTTCTACTTTCGTTTGATAACAAACCATGCAATAAGTTTCTCAAACTCAAGTATGACCTTGAACCTTTTTAACATGTCCATCCAGGCATCATAGGTTTACAAAAATCTTATTTTTAACTACTAAGAATTTGGATAATTTGGGCAATTAAAGAGCTTTTGCAAGCTGGTTTTGTTAGTAAAGGCGGAGCCAATCATGAAATTTTTACGAAGCCTGGATACAGAACATAGGTTCCAAGGCACAGAGAAATAAACGAAATCTTAGCAAAGCAAATCAGAAAACAGGCAGGCCTGAAATAATCCTTTCAAATCCCGTTCTTTAGATTGGAGTAGATGTGTTGCATATATATGAGTTTGAAGTTTTTCAAGATGGGGATATGTATTTAGCTTTTCCGTTTGATATGGAAGGGGGAACGCAGGGAGAAACCTTAGAAGAGGTTTGTTGTATGGCTGCTGACTGGTTGCAGACCGAAATGGAATATAGAGCTATGAACGACGAAGATCTTCCAAAAGCAACATTCGGTAATAAACCTGTTCATGGCGGACAAGCTCTTATCGTCGCGGTTAATGCTGAACTCCCTACCTCTTTTTGAGCGATCCTCTATTCCGCATGAATTATGCCGTCAATCCATTCAGCTAGTTCTTCAAATGTGATATTGCCGTTAGCTACACCGAGCATCATGCTAAGAAGTTTTGCATGTGGGGGAGCGAAGTGGTATCCGTTACGACGCAGAAATAATCCTAGTGTAGCAGTGGCTGTCCTTTTGTTTCCGTCTATGAATGGATGGTTTGATGCAATTCCGAATGCGTAGCGTGCAGCTTTTTGGGCTATGGTTGGATAAAGTTCTTTGCCTTCAAATGTTTGAAACGGTTGACTAAGAGCGGACTCAAGTAACCCTTCATCGCGCAAGCCATCAGATCCGCCAAATTTTTCTATAGCAATAGAATGTATAGCTAGAATTATCTCTTTGCTGAGCGGGTCTGGATTCGATGTCATTTTGCTAGCTCCTCAAAAACATCAGCGTATTCATCCATGAAATCAATGGCAATATCAAGTGAATCCTGATCTAGGCTACTTTGGGTCGAGGCTGGGTTAATGATTACCCATGGGCGATTGTTTTTTAGCACAGTGACCGGTCGTCCTGTGCGGTTAACCTCCGCAGTGACGCGAGAGAAATTATTTTTAGCTTCTGCTAGGCCTATTGTTATTGCCATGGTGTACTCCTTTATGGTTTATATTCTCGATTCAATTATAGCCAGAAAATTGGCTATATCGCAAGGTAGATTGGGTGCAAGTTGCACCCATGCTTTGCGTTAAAAGTCTTTAGGGATAGGCGTGTGTGTTTCGC
>CAVABR010000134.1:0-3783 GCA_963586955.1 bacterium | reverse complement strand
TGTGTGGGTCGAAAGCGATTGAAGCCTGAGACCTATACAGCGAGCGAAGCGATCAGGAGTAAGTTTGAAAACGCTGAGTGCTTCTCGTCTTAACCATTTCTGATTTGCCTTCGTAGCTTTAGTGTGCCAAATTACGCCCAAAGCTTTACCACCATAATTCGCCCTCCGCTTTTTCTTACGGGAATAATAACTAACGAAAAAGCACGAGCAACCTGCTAAGCTATAAAGACAAAAAAGCTAAGGAGGGGCAATGCCAAACACTTGGGACGCGGACACCTACAGTAAAGATTTTTCATTCGTTCATGAATATGGAAATGACGTCGCAAAACTCATCACCTTTACTCCGGATATGACTATCCTTGATTTAGGTTGCGGAAATGGCGCACTCACGAAAACCTTGAGCGACCAAGGGGCGCACGTCATTGGGCTTGATAGTTCGAAAGAATTTATAACCAAAGCCAAGCAGACCTACCCCGAACTTACCTTTATCGAAGCAGACGCCACGGATTTTTCCCTTGACCAGCCCGTTGATGCTGTCTTTTCGAATGCCGTCCTTCACTGGGTCAATAAGAAAGACCATCCGTACCTTTTGTCATGTGTTCACCAAGCGCTAAAACCCCAAGGGCAATTCATTTTTGAATGCGGAGGATTTAGCAACAATGCTCACATTCATACCGCCCTTGATGAGGCATTTTCCCATCATGGCTATTCCTACAAGATGCCTTTTTATTTCCCTAAAGTTGGCGAATACTCTGCCCTCTTAGAAGAAAAAGGATTCTTGGTAACCTTCGCTACCCTGTTCAAGCGCCCAACCCTGCTTAAGGGAGATGATGGCATGAAAAACTGGATGGAAATGTTCATCAAAGCGCCCTTCGAAGCCGTCAGCGATGAAGACAAGCAATCCATAATCGAAGAAGCCAACGCCACCCTCAAGGAATCGCTCTATCACGATGGTGCTTGGTATGCCGATTATGTTCGTCTACGCATCAAGGCACTTAAAGATTCCTAAGCTTTTCATACACAAATCTCTTTATTGTTAACCGAGGTTAACATATCATAGAGACTAGCCGGATTAAAGAGGCACGCGAAAAAAGTGTTACCACAAGTAAACCTAAACTCCATTTGTCAGTTTGGTTGACTTTCTAAAAGCGCCCCTCTAATCTCGAAGATACTAAATAAGTTATTGTCCTTTTTTGTGCTGTGCATAAACGCAGATGAGCTAGCTGAATCACTTCGCCTAAGTCATACCGCTAAAAGGTGCAAAGAGATATGGCAAAAAGCAACATTAGCAAGCAAGGTTTGCAAGAACAAAAGAGGATAGAAAAAAACCAAACAGAAAGGTACTATCATGGACGCAAAAGGACCAATGCTCGTTGGCGCAGGATTTCTCCTTGGAACCGTTGGCGTAGCAGCGCTCACCAGTGAAACTGCAAGAAAATGCTACGTACAAGGCGTTGCTTGTGGCCTCAGAGCACGTAATGCTTACCAAGACATCGTAGAAGAAGCAAAAGCAGAAGTTGACGACATCGTAGCTGAAGCAACCTACCTCGCTGAAACCGAAGAGGAAGAAGAAGCAGAAGAGGCCGAAGAAGAGGCTCCTAAAGCTGACGCAAAGCCAGCAGCTAAAACCGCTTCTAAGCCTGCAGCTAAAGCCACTAGAAAACCTGCTACTAAAGCAACCAAATAAGAAAGAAGCACATCATGGATTTCTCAATTATTAGCGAAATCCCCGGACGCTCTCGTATAAAGCTTGCTGGCCCTGTCCCTCAAGAAGACCTTGATTCTCTTATTAAGGTTGCCTCGGCTCTCCCTGGCATCACTTCAGTAAAAGTATATGGTCGCATTGGCCAAATGGCAGTTACCTATGAGCCAAACATGCGCAAAACAGCCCTCGATGCGCTCACTACCATCGACGCTGAAGCAATTGAGCAAGTAAAATCAACCTACACTATGGATCTTGCTCCGCGTTCCAATGCGCTCCTTATGGATCTGGCAATGATCATCGGCGGACACTTTTCTCGTCGATGGTTTTTGCCTGCTCCTCTCAGAACCATTTTTACCGCAATACACTTTTGGCCATTTCTGCGCGAAGGATTACGCGCTCTAGTACGGGGAAAACTTACTGTTCCTGTTCTTGACGCATCAGCTATCGGCATATCATTCGTAAAGAAACAACCAAAAACCGCGGGCGAAACTATGCTTTTGCTTCGCATTGGTGAAACGCTTGAAAACTACACGAAGGCTGTCTCCGAAAACGAACTCATCAATTCGTTGCTTGATGTTCCTGACAAAGCGCAAAAAGTTGAAGGAGATACCGAAACAAGCGTTCCTACCACTTCTCTTGTTGCGGGAGACTTAATTGCCGTGCGTACCGGGATGTCCATCTGTATTGATGGCGTAGTTGAAAAAGGTGTTGCCATGGTAAATCAGGCAACGCTGACTGGTGAGCCTCTGGCTGTTGAGCGCACCGTTGGAGACGATGTCTTTGCGGGCACCGTTGTTGAAGAGGGCGAAATTCTCATTCGCGTACGCCAAGATACAAGTGCTACCAAGCTTCGCTCTATCGTTAGCTTGGTTGAGAATGCAAACGAGCTTAAGTCAGAAGGACAGTCTCGTATGGAGCGAATGGCGGACAAGATTGTCCCTTGGAATTTCCTCTTGGCAGGCATTGTAGCTCTCACCACAAGAAGCCTCATAAAGACATCTGCAGCCTTGATGGTTGACTATTCGTGCGCACTTAAACTCACTGGTTCACTTGCTGTTATGACCGCCATGAGCAACGCTGCACGCGAAGGTATGATGGTCAAGGGCGCTAAGCACTTTGAAACATTCGGCAAAGCTGACACCATTGTCTTTGACAAGACGGGCACTTTGACCGAAGCCACACCAAAATTGAACACCATTCTTACTACTGAAGACTGGACCGAAGATGAAATATTGCGCCTTGCAGCATGTCTGGAAGAACACTTCCCGCATCCGGTTGCACGCGCAATTGTCCACGGCGCAGAAGAGCGCAACTTAGAGCATCGTGAACGCCATGCTGAAGTGGAATACATTGTGGCTCATGGCCTGGTTTCTTCTCTTGAAGGAAAGCGTGTTTTAATTGGTTCAGCTCACTTTGTCATTAACGACGAAGGTGCAACTATCCCCGAAAAAGACCTTGAAACCATTCAGGAAAAGATGCAGGGATTATCTCCGCTCTATCTTGCGGTTGATGGAAAAGTGGTTGGCGTTTTGGGTGTTCATGACCCGCTGAAGCCAAATGTTGCCGAAGTGGTTTCCAAACTCAAAGAGCTTGGTTTTGAGCACGTGGTAATGCTTACCGGGGATTCATATAAAACAGCAGAACGCATTGCTGCAGAAGCCGGCATAAGCGAATTTGGCGCAGATTTACTTCCTGAAGATAAATATGCCTACCTTGAAAAACTCAAAGCTGAAGGTCATACCATCGCCATGGTAGGAGACGGAATCAACGATTCCCCTGCTCTTAACTTGGCAGACGTTGGACTGGCTATGGGTCAAGGCTCTGACATTGCAAAAGAAGTTGCCGATATCGTTTTGTCTGACGGTGACCTGTATTCGCTGGTAAAGCTCAGACTCTTAAGCGCAGGGCTTACCAAGCGCCTCACCTCGTCATTCAGAAATGTCATGGCGTTCAATTCAGGACTTTTAGCGCTTGGTATTGCTGGCATTGTTACGCCACAAACGTCTTCGCTTTTGCATAACGCAAGCACCATTGGGTTCAGCCTGAACAACACCAAAGCGTATCTTCCTTCCAAAAAG
>CAVABR010000133.1:0-3883 GCA_963586955.1 bacterium | reverse complement strand
ACAGCGAGCGAAGCGATCATGTAGAAATTTGAAAACGCTGAGTGCTTCTCGTCTTAACCATTTCTGATTTGCCCTTAGGAACGAATTGCTGAGGTTAGCCATTTCTGATTTCCCCCTACAGCTTTCATATGCTTGTTTCGGAAATGATTAAGAACACATTCCTTTAAAAAGCATGCTTAAAACCAGAGGTATTCTTAAGCATTAACAGCACTCCACCCCTGTACGGATCATGCAAGTCCTACAGAAGAGAAATGGGGTCAATATCAAGCGACACCTGAACACCTTCGGTTGTTTTTCTTGAACGAAACAGCGGTGCTAAAACCTGAGCAATATCGCTATTTTTCGGCGCTTTAATAAGCAGATGATAGCGCCATACCCCTTTTAGGCGAGACAAAACACAGGCCGTTGCAGGAAATACAACCCATCCTTCTTCTCCTGATGAAGCAATAGCCTGAGTAATTTGTGCATACAGTTCGTGTCCTAACGCTTGAACTGCACGCTCATCTCTTCCCCAAAGAAGCACATTCGCCAAACGAACAAACGGTGGATACCCCAGATCACTTCTAAGTGCTAGCTCTTCTTTCAAAAAATGCTCTCTGTCATAGTGTGCCGCACACCTGATGGCATTTTCATTCGCGCTATATGTTTGCACAATAACCTTGCCTAAAAGATGAGCTCTGCCAGAACGTCCTGCCACCTGTTCAATCAGGTCAAACGTTCGCTCACTGCTACGAAAATCCGGAAGATGGAGCATGGTATCAGCGTTGATTACTCCTACCAGCGTAACCTCATCAAAGTCAAGCCCCTTCGCAATCATCTGCGTACCCAACAAAACCGCAGCATCAGCGCGCGCAAACTGCTCAAGCAAACGCTGATGTGCACCTTTTCTTGAGGTAGTGTCCGCATCCATGCGAATAATCTCACAACTTTTCTGCGCTAAAAGCGTACGAAGTTCCGCCTCTACGCGCTGAGTTCCCGCGCCAAAACGCTTAAGATAGGGGCTTCCGCACTTAGGGCATGTGGCAGGAACCGCTCTTTCACGTCCACAATGATGACATTTAAGACGCGCGTCTGTTTCATGATAGGTAAGCGAAGTTGAGCAGTCTTCACATTCTGGGACAAACCCGCAATCTCTGCAGAGCAAAAACTGTGCAAATCCGCGCTGATTTAAGAGCAAAACCGCCTTCTGGCCTTTATCAATAACCTCAAACAGGGCATTTTGTAAGGCGCGCGAAAACATCTTGCGGTTTCCGCTCCCGAATTCTTTACCCATATCTACCACTTGAATTTCGGGCAGAGGCTGACCATTCGCACGAGAGCGCATTTCAACCCTTTGCCACAAAGGGTTTTCCTGACATTGATACAAAGACTCAATAGAAGGGGTTGCCGAGCCCAACACCAATACCGCGCCCGCTTGAGCTACCAGCCACGCAGAAACATCACGCGTTACATACCGAGGTGCTTGGTCTTGCTTGTAACTGAATTCATGCTCCTCATCAATAATTACCATACCAAGGTTCTGCACGGGAGCAAACAGCGCACTGCGCGCACCAACCACCACGCGCGCCTGACCCGTACTGATGCGATCCCACTGATCATAGCGTTCGCCATTGCTCATACGAGAATGTAAAACCGCCACGGTATCACCAAAGCGCCCCCTAAAACGAGCAACCGTTTGAGGTGTCAGCGAAATCTCGGGCACCAGAACAATTGCGCTTTGATTGTTTGCCAGCACCTCTTCAATAGCACAAAGGTACACTTCCGTTTTCCCTGATCCAGTCACTCCATCAATCAAAACAACTTCGCCTTGGTTGCGCGTGCGCGCATCATGTATAGCACTAACTGCTTTTTGCTGATCAGAGGTTAATTTGAGGTTGTTTTGAACCCGTTGAGCAAAGACTTCGCTCACTTCATCTGCTGAACGAATCCTTCTTCTTTTTTCAACCTTGATTACCCCTTTTGCCTCAAGCGAAGAAAGCACCGAATCAATGGATCCATATTCGGCACGCAGATCAGAAACGCGCAAATCACCTTGCGAAAGCGCCTCCAAAACTGCGATTTGTTTCACTGCTGTTTTGCGCGGTTTAAAGGTTTCCGCCTCAGGAAGCCTGACCACCCACCGTTCATCAACTTGATGAGTCATAGGGCGCGTAAGTTGCCAGCGCCCTTCCACGCATTCAACCCGAGGAGCGGCTCCCGGTGGAACAAACAATCGCACGCAAGAGGAAAGCGGAGCTACGTATCGATCCGCTAAAAATTGAGCACACTGAGCGCCCAATTCGGTAAAAAATGGCTTAGTCAACACTTGCTTTATAGGCTTGAGCGAAAAAGAAAAATCTTGCTCAATACGCTCTTCAATTGCAACGACAAACCCAACTGCATCTCTTCTACCAAAAGGAACCAAAACGGCACACCCTGTGGAAATACCCTCCATTTCGGAAGGTACTTCGTAAGAAAACCCCTGGTCAAAAGCCTGGGTTGGTATGTCTAGAACAACGCTTGCTATACGCATTAAGCGCCTAGCTCTTCAACGGCTTTTTTCAGATCAGCAACTTTGTCTGTTTTCTCCCAGGTAAATTCTGGAAGCTCACGCCCAAAATGTCCATAGGTAGCAGTCTTGCGATAAATTGGACGACGCAAATCAAGTTCTTTGATAATAGCTGCCGGGCGAAGATCGAAAACGTTTGCTACCGCTTGCTCAATCAAAGACTGATCAACTTTATTCGTACCAAAGGTTTCTACCATCACTGATACCGGATGCGCTACGCCAATAGCGTAGGCAATCTGAACTTCACAACGATCTGCCAGGCCAGCTGCAACAACATTTTTTGCAACCCAACGCGCAGCATAAGCGCCCGAACGGTCAACCTTGGTGCAGTCTTTTCCAGAGAAAGCACCGCCACCGTGTCTGCCCATTCCGCCATAGGTATCAACGATGATTTTGCGACCCGTCAAACCGGCGTCTCCCATGGGGCCACCCAAAACAAAACGACCGGTTGGATTAACGTAAATTTCTGCCTGAGAAAAATCAACCGCAAGCGCTTCAAGCACCGGATTAATTACCTGCTCTGTTAAGTCTTTTTCAAGCTGTTCGTGAGAAACTTCCTCAGAGTGCTGAGTGGAAATAACAATCTTTTCAATTGCTGTTGGCTTGTTGTCAACATAACGAACGCTGACCTGCGTTTTTCCATCAGGGCGAAGATAATCGAGCGTTCCATCCTTACGAACAGCCGAAAGACGCTCAGACAATCGATGCGCTGCATAGATAGGCAAAGGCATAAGCGTGTCGGTTTCATTGCACGCATAGCCAAACATCATACCCTGATCTCCTGCACCGGTCTCAGAAAGTTCATCACTAGCAAGACCTTGCTGAACTTCCCAAGAAGCATCAACACCCTGAGCAATATCAGGCGACTGCTCATGAATGGCATTGAGGACACCACAGGTATCAGCATCGAAGCCATACTTGGCACGGTCGTAGCCAATTTCTCTTAGCACGTCGCGCACAATAGCAGGAACATCAACATAGGCTTGCGTGCGAATTTCGCCCGTAACAATAACCATGCCGGTAGTAGCCATAGTCTCACAAGCACAACGCACCTCAGCAGGATCTGCCGGCTCGCCATTAGGAGCAACGTATCCTTGTTCGTGAAGCTTTATTTCTTTTTCCAAAATTGCATCAAGAACTGCGTCAGAAATTTGGTCACAAATCTTATCAGGATGACCTTCGGTTACTGATTCTGAAGTAAATAAATAAGAATGAGAAGACATATACTAACCCCTATATCATGGGCAAAAACGCTACCCAAATACGCTATCCAAATTTATCTTTTGAATAAATTTTTTAGTTACTTACCAAGTTGCTGTTTCACCACTTACTTTT
>CAVABR010000132.1:0-3933 GCA_963586955.1 bacterium | reverse complement strand
TTGGACTCATTCAGGGCGACTCATTAGATGTCACTAGAGTAGAACAGACTAATGCAGGTACCTATAAAGCTATTGCAAAGATCAACAATGACAACTACAAGCTTCCTGATGTTGAAAAAGAATTCACGATCGAGCGAGCTAGTGTTACCGCCTCAGACATTACTGCCAACAATAAAACCTATGACGGCACAACCAAAGCTGAACTTGATTGCACCAATGCCCAATTGAGTGGAAAAGTTGGCTCAGATGAACTCACTGTTACAGCAGAAGGCACGTTTGAGGATGCAAATGCCGGCTCGAATAAAACCGTAACCATCTCCAATCTTGTTCTAAGCGGTAAGTCTATTGATAATTACAAACTTGCAGACTCTGGTCACCAAACAACAACCAAAGCAACTATTGATCAGCTTGTAGCAGAGCTTGAATGGAGCCAAACTTCACAAACTTATACCGGTTATTCATTGCTACCTCAAGCAAGCGTCAAGAATGCTGTAGCAGGTGATACGGTAAATGTTAGGGTTGGAACTAAATGGGGAACCGATACCATCAAAGTGGGCTCCTATGAAATCTATCCAAAGGTTTTAACCAACTCTAACTATGTGCTTCCTCAAGATGCGCAAGCTCAGCAATTTACTATTAAAAAAGCTCCACTCACCGTTAAAGGCACTATCACGGCTGTCGATAAAGATTACGACAAAACTACTGATGCTCAGATTGACCTTTCAGAGGCTGAAATTACGGGCATTTTACGTAGTGATGAAGTAACGGTTGAAGCTAAAGGTGTCTTTGAAGATGCTGCTCCAGGCAAAGATAAAACCGTGGCTATTACCTATACGCTTTCAGGCAACGAAGCTGAAAATTACGAAGTTGATACCACGGCTTCAACAATGAGTACCACAGCAACTATTAATTGCATTCAAATTAGTGCAGATATGATTACTGTTTCTTCTGAAGGCACTACCTATACGGGTAGCCAGCTAACTCCTAAAGTCAGCATTGAAGGATTGGTGCAAAACGAAGACTTTATAGTTGCCTATGGTGAAAACATTAATGCGGGCGAAAAAACCGGCAAGGTAGTTGTTAAAGGTATAAACATTTATACCGGTCAAGTAACAGTGACCTTTGATATCAAAAAAGCAGACCCTGATTACGTTATTCCACAAAACATTAGTGCTGAAGTAGGGCGCAATCTTTATCGGGTAAGCTTGCCTGAACAAACAACGCCCGTAAAAGGTACCTTTGCCTGGAGGGATCCTTCTATCAATGTTGGAGGAGAGGGAAGTCATACCTTTGAAGCTAAATTTATCCCAGAAGATACCAGCAACTACAACACAGTGGAATATTTCGAAGTACCCGTTGAAGTATATAAAGTAAAAACGAACTTTGCGGTTTATTTCAAACAGGACAGCAGTTTGAGATTCTATAACCGTGATAGTGCTCCGCAGGAAGGCGAAGACTTTGACGGCCAAACTGTAACTGAGGTATATCCCGACATAGCAACCAAAAATTACAAAGGATCGGCAGCGCCCTGGAGTGAGCAAATTGTCAAAAAAGCCATCGTAGTTGATTACGGTGTTCAACCGGTATCTACTGCAAAATGGTTTGCCACCGGAGATGAAGTTTCACTTACAGAGATAGATCTATCTAAGCTTGATATCTCAAAAGTGACTGACATGACCTCTACGTTTTTGAATTGTAGAGGGCTCACCACTTTAAAGGGTGTTGCAGATTGGGATACCAGCAACGTCTCCTATATGTCTTATATGTTCTATAACTGCAATAACCTTGAACTTGACTGTTCTGGATGGAACGTAAAGAAGATTGGAACTGGTGACCACGTATGTTTCAACGATGGAGCCCCAAATGTAGTTTCTCCTTGGGATACAAAGTCTGTCTTTGCGGTGTATTTTGAGGACGGTAGCCTGAATTTCTATAATCGCGTAAAAGAGCCAAAGGCGGGCGATACCTTCGATGGAAAGAAAGTAACGGCCGTATATTCAGACATTGAGAACAGCACTTACACGTATGAGGAACAGGTTCCTTGGTATAAGTATCGCTATGAAATTAATTCGGTAAAAATTGTTGATGAGGGAATTGCTCCGGTAAGCACGGCGTTCTGGTTTAGTCATTGCGAGTATTTAACTTCAGTGGATGTGTCAAAGCTAGATACTTCTAAAACAACCCTTATGGTTGGAATGTTTGAGGGTTGCTTGAAACTTACCTCGCTTGATGTTTCGAACTTCAATACCTCTAACGTAACAAATATGGTTGGTGTGTTTATTGGCTGTTCAAATCTTGAAGTAATCCAAGGCCTTCAAAATTGGGATACCAGTAACGTGACTGATATGCGTCAGATGTTTAATTGGGATTACAAGCTCCGATTAATCAACGTTTCAAACTTTAACACTTCAAAAGTAGAATCTTTATCTAACATGTTTGCTGACTGTTCAAGCCTTGATTATCTTGATCTTTCGAGCTGGGATATTTCAAGCGTTAAAACTCTATCTAGTACGTTCCAAGGATGTGAGTCGCTTATCAGCGTTGGAGATATATCAGAATGGAACACGAACAATGTGACTGACATGACCAGTACGTTCCGCAACTGTTCAAGCCTTACGGCAGATTGTGCGGATTGGTTTATAGGTAATGTTAATAACTACAATAAGCATTCAGCCTTTAATGAAAATGCATCAGGCGTATATTCTCCTTGGGATAAACCCGCCTTTGCGGTCTATTTTGCTTCTAATCGCTATCTTGGTTTTTATAAAGATAGAACTATCCCTCAAGTGGGCGATACCTATGACGGAAATACGGTATCAGCGGTATATACCGATATAGAGACTTATAACTATTCTGAAGCGCAAAGGGCACCTTGGGCTGATGATTGCCAGTATAAAATCTGGACTGTGAACGTTGTTGATTACGGAATTAGTCCAGCAAGTATGGCGTATTGGTTTAACAATTTCACAGAACTTGGAGATGCTTACTTATCGCGTCTTGACGCCTCTCGGGTAACCGATATGAGTTATTTGTTCAATGGATGCGCTGCTCTTAAACAAATCGATTTGTCAGGTTTAGATACTTCAAACGTAAAAAGCATGCGTTCTGCGTTTAGTGGCTTTTGGTCACTCTATTCTTTAGATCTTTCCCAATTGGATACCTCACAAGTGACCGATATGAGTAATATGTTTAGTGGCTGTGTAAGGCTTGAGACTTTAAATATTTCTCAATGGAATACCTCACAAGTGACTGATATGAGTGGTATGTTTGATTGTTGTAATTTACTCACGTCTTTAGATCTTTCCAAATGGGATACCTCGCATGTGACCGATATGAATCATATGTTTAATGAATGCAAAAACCTTCAAGCTGCTCATGTGGGGAATTTCGATACATCACACGTTGTTTATATGAATAGTATGTTTTATTTATGCCTTAGTCTTCAAGCTCTTGAAATTGAAAATTGGGATGTTTCAAATGTCGTCAACATGGAATTTATGATTTGGCGCGCTACTGAATGTATAGATACACTTGATTTTAGTAAATGGAATGTTCAAAACGTTAAAACCCATAGCGATTTTACTGATCGCAAAGATCTTCCACAGCCAAACTGGCCTTCTCAAGAAGAGGAAAATAATTAGCGTACTAGGCTTGAAATTGCCTATGTTTCAGGCGAACAGTAAGGGCTATATGTGAAACGCTCAGTATTTCAGAATGCTGAGCGTTTCACTTTAAGCGCAAATCAGAAGAGGCTAAGCTCGAAGTCACCCGTGCTCCTACCATTCGCTTGCGCTTATGTATGTTTTGGTGTTCATACAACTCTAATTTTGCGGTAACTAAACCGAATGCTTACATACATGTAGCGCAAGCTCATTATGCGTCGCACTGCAACGTTTCAGTTTTTTAAGGATCGCTTCGCTCGGTGTGTGGGTC
>CAVABR010000131.1:0-4064 GCA_963586955.1 bacterium | reverse complement strand
GTGTGTGGGTCGAAAGCGATTGAAGCTGAGACCTATACATCGAGCGAAGCGATCAAAAGAAAGTTTGAAAAACGCTGAGTGCTTCTCGTCTTAACCTCTTCCGATTTGCCACTGAAGTGAGCAGCTCAGTATTCTAGAACTCCGAACAATACCCGTGCTTAATTCTTATTGGTTCGCCTGAAGCGCAAATACCGAGCTTAATCTCTTCTGATTTGCCCTCAAAGTGAGAGGTTCAGTAGCCCAAAATCAAGCAACCGCTTTCAAACCTTCAGTTTCTGTAGCATTATCTTTCGATACAGCTGATAGGCAGTTTGCCTCTTGTAAGTCTGCATCGTTTTCGGCAGTGGAGCCTACTTTAGAATTTGCTTCATTTGCGCTTGATGTGCTGGTAGCTTCACCGCTGATATTTTCTTCACCATTAATGGCCTTACTCTCGTTAGTACTCTTAGCAACAGCACTCAAAGAATTACTATTCCCCACGGAATCAGTAACAACGTGGCTTGGCCAAGAAGGGGGTGTTACTCCTGACGCACGATAATTGAAATTCGTTGCATCAGTAACCGCATCAACCTTCCAGCCAGAGCAATCTAGCGTAAGATCTCTACATTGATTAAACATATAGCTCATATTGGTAACCTTCGATGTATCAAAGTTACTTACATTGAGATGAGCAAGATTTCTGCATTCACTAAACATATAGTTCATATCGGTAACATTCGATGTATCGAAGCTACTTAAATCAAGATCAGTAAACCCATTACAATAAGCAAACATTCTTGTCATGTCAGTCACTTTCGAGGTATCCCATTTCGAAAAATCCATAGTCGTGAGTGATGCGCAGTTACTAAACATATACCGCATGGTTGTAACCTTCGATGTATCAAACCCTGACACATCGGGATACTCAAGGCTTCCACATTCACAAAACATGTAACTCATATCTTCCACTTGAGAAGTATCAAAATTCGAGATATTAGCGGTTTGAAGCCCATGGCAACCGTAAAACATGTTAGCCATGACAGTAACCCTAGATGTATCTAATTTTGACAAGTCAGCTGATTCCACTTTACGACATCCGTAAAACCAATTTGTCGTGCTTATAGGAGCTATTCCAGGATCAACAACTTCTATGCTTTCGGCCACATTACTACCATAGTCTGCCCAGGGGACAGAACCGATCCTATAGACGTGATCTTCTAAACCGGTATATACCTTAGTCACAATCTTTCCTCGATAGGTGCTACCCTCTTCAGGCACTGTTTTAGCTTTATAAAAACACAAAGAGTAATCGTCGGCTGAATATATAGCAAAGGCAGTCTTTGCATCCCAAGGAGTGATTACGCTGGGGGCATTTTCATTAAAGCCTGTACGCTTGCAATAAGTAAGACTATCCATCCTCCAGTCCGAACAATCCGCCTCAAGAACTGAGCTGTTTTGGAAGGTGTATGACATGTCTGCTACGCTACTCGTGTTCCATCCAGATAAATCTCCAAGACTAATGATAGACTCGCAATTTTGGAATGTAGAGGATAGATTTTTAACACTTGAAACATCCCAATTAGAAAGATCTAGGCGAACAAGGCTAGAACAGGCCTTAAACATCCCTTCCATGGTAGTTACGTTTTTCATCTCAAGACTTGACACAGGAACATAACTAAGCTGGGTACAATGTTTAAACATATAAGCCATATCAGCCACATTGCCAGTATCCCACTTTTCTAAACCATAAATTGCCGTAAGGCTTTGACACTCGCCAAACGTAGCCCTCATGTTTGTTACATTTGAAGTATTGAAGCTTGAAAGATCAAGAGAAGATACAGCCGAAGCATAAAACATATCTTCCATGGTTGTTACGTTAGAAGTATCCAATTTTGACATATCTACCGAAGTTAAGTTGTAACAGCCATAGAACCAATATGCCGTACTTACTGGAGCAATTCCCTTGTCAACAACAGTGGACGACCTAATAGATAGACGATCTATCGTCCATGGAGCTGAATCAACGCCATAAACATCTTTTTCAATGTCGGTATAAACTTCCGTTGCATTCTTTCCGTCGAATGTGGTGCCCTTAGTTGGTACCGTAGAGCGTTTATAGAAGTTGAGGCTGTGATCGGTTTCTGAGTACACCGCAAAGGCCGTCCTATCCCAAGGGGAAATTACCTTTGAAGCATTTTCTTTAAAGCTATTATGATTGTCCCCAACCTTTCCTACATCCCAAGAAGAGCAATCTAAACTCAACTTTTCGCAGTTCAAAAACATGCCCGCCATACTTGTTACGTTGCTCGTATCCCACTGAGAAATATCACCCACAGTAGTAAGGCTATCGCAGTTTTCAAACATAGAAGTCATGTCTGTTGTTCTTAAAGTATCAAGCTTGCTCAAGTCTGCTTTTTCAAGAGGCGCTGACTCTAGCGAAGAATGATAAGAAGAAAGGAACCATCGTGCGGTAGATACGGGGTGAATACCTTCGTCTACTACCGTGGCATTTGTTATATATTGGCTAGACCAAGGAGCAAGCGTTGTTGCATAGCGCTCAGTCTCGATGTTCTTATATACCGCAGTTGCTTCTTTGTTTTCGAAGGTGCTACCTTCTGTTGGTACCTCGGTGCGCTTATAGAAATTCAGACTGTTATCAGTTTTAGAATACACTGCAAACGCTGGTTTAGCTTGCGTAACTTCAACGGTAATATCAATCTTAATTGCATTGTAATTATTAATATCATTTGGGGTAAAAATAGCCACGAAAATGCGCTCTCCTACGCTGCCAACAGATCTAGTTGGACTATCCCAAGCAAGCGTTCCATTTGTTTGCGCAGGTAGTGGAATATTTCCTATGACATCCCCCTCTTCTGCACTGAGTGTATGTATGGGTGTGTAGCTTGGGTCAGCCTTTGCAATATCAAAGGTCTTGATTTCCTGACCAGTACAGTTATTTATACCCCTAACAACTACGCTACCGGCATTTTCGCCAGCATTAATATTTTCAGTATAGGTAACAACGAAGTCCTCGTCTTGCACCAAGCCTTCATAGCTGACTTCAGGAGTTATTTGCTTACCGGTATAAGTAGCACTCTCAGGAGAAATAGATATCTTATCAGGGTCAATAGTGGTGCATTCAATAGTTCCTGTAGTGCTCATTATTGAAGCAGTTGTATCTACTTCATAATTTCCTGCATCTTGGCCTGAAAGCGTATAAGTAATAGCTACGTTTTTGTCCACGCCCACATTAGCATCTTCGAAAGTACCTTTGGCTTTGACCACAACTTCATCTTCGCCAACGACACCAGTAATATCAGCCCAGTGAAGATTAATCTCAACGTCAGTAGTTCTGTCATATTTTTTTGAAAAAGCATGAATGACGCCATCAACTATAAGTGAAGCTTTTTTAATAATAAATTGCTGTGAATGCACATTTTCAGAAAGAATGTAATTAGGATTGCTCAATGCCGTTGGAACAGCTTCATAGGTACCTGCTTTAATAGCATCTTTTCCATCCTTGGTTGCAACCGTAAGATTTACGGTATCACCTAATACAATATTTCTAACATATGCTTGCGGAAGTTGAGGATTGGCATTATAGGTTAGTTCCGTATCACCCCATCTAACATCGGCTACAAGCTGATAAATATCTGCCGTGACGCTCATCTGCTGGCTCTGCTCATCGAGTTTGTAGTTTTTCGCCGATGCGCCGGTAAAACCGGTGATGGAAATATCTACCGTCTTAGCTTGTCCTGCGTTTGCATCTCTAAAAGCACCTTCTACCGTAATACCGAGCTCATCCGCATCAAGCTTTCCATCGAGTTGAACATTACTGAGATCAAGTACAGCGCGAGTTGTGCCATCATAGACTCTACTATTGACGGTAATACCAGAAACACTAACCTTGGCTTTATTGATGGTGAATGTTGTCTTGTAATTCTCTGGAAGCATGTAGTTGGTGTTGTCGATATAAGCGATGACAGAGTAGGTTCCGGCATTGATGCCTTCTGCCCCTCTAACGATATGGTTTACCGTGTCTCCCTCAATAACTCCTTCAAGGGTTATGGTTGGCAGGTGGGATT
>CAVABR010000130.1:0-4090 GCA_963586955.1 bacterium | reverse complement strand
TGATTTGCTTAAACGCATAGGTTTTTGCGCTGGTATCAACCGTGAACTTGTTAAAGTCTAAATCTTCATCCCAAGGAGACTGGATACCGGGGGCATTAGTGTCGAAATCTGTGTGATTGGTTCCTACCTTTGTTACTTCCCACTTCATGCAGTTCTCTTTAAGGTTTGCGCAGTCTTTGAACATGGAGGTCATATTGGTGACTTGGGCGGTATTCCATTGGGAAATGTCGCCAGCTTGCTCAAGTGCGCCACAGCCTTCAAACATGGAAGCCATATTGGTAACCTGAGCGGTGTTCCAGGTTGAAATGTCTCCTACCTTAGTTAGAGCGGAACAACCCTTGAACATAGAAGACATGTCAGTGGCGTTGATAGTTTCGAGTTTTGATACGTCAACGGTAGTGAGTTTGGAGGTGTCAGTGAGCGCAAACCAGTTGGCGGTCGAAGCAGGTTTGATACCGGCATCTACGACAGTGACGCCAGTTATAGCTTTGTCTAACCATTCAGGCTTGTAGTTGGCATTTTCGATATTTTTGTATACTGCAGAGACGGTTTTGCTATCAAAGCTTTCGCCCACGCTAGAAGGAATATCCACGCGGTTGTAGAAGCCTAAGGTATTGTCGCTGAAAAGTACTGCAAAAGCTGCCTTTACATTGGTGACCTTAATAGGAACTGCAACTACTTGTATGTTGTAGTTTTCGGTGTCATTAGGAGTAAATATGGCATTAAAGGTAGGTGTTGTACCAGCCTCTCCTACCGAAACTGCTGAAGGGTCTTCAGCCTCCCAAGTAAAGGTGCCTGGAACTGGTTCAGTCTGCTTAGGCAGAACAACGTCAGCTAAAGTCTGTCCTGTCTCTGCCGTAAGACCTTCTGGAATAGTAGGATTAGGGTTTGCTTTTGCAATAGTGAAGGTTGTAATGTCCTCGCCAGTGTAGTTATCTATACCTTTGATGGTGACACTACCCTCTCCTGCATTAATGTTTTCGCCATAGGTTACTTCGAAGTCAGTATCTTGGGTGTAGATTTCACTCGTTACAGCAGGCTTAATTGGTGATCCGTTGTAGGTGGCACCCTTGGTATCGATGTTGATCTTGGTGAAGTCAAGCGTGGCTTGCTCAATAGTTGCAGTAGTAGTTGTTTGCTGTCCTGTGCTAGCTAGTTTGTAGTTACCAGCAGAAGTTCCCTCAAGCGTGAGCTTGGTGATGGTTACCTCTTTATTAGTTCCAACACTTGCATATTCAAACGCGCCTTCAGCCGTGACAGTTAAGTCATCTTCGCCCACTTTACCGGCAAGCGTAGCTTTGGAGCAGTCAAGATCTACATTGGTGGTGCCGTCATAAACCTTATTGTTGGCAGTAATGCCCGAGACTACAATCTCTGCTCTTGAGATAGTGAATTCTTTAGTGTTATCTGCTGGAAGTTTGTAGTTTGCGTTGTCTATTTTCGCCGTTGCAGTATAGGCTTTATCGCTTGCGTTAGTTTGCACGCCCTCTATAGAAAGCTTTACGGTATCACCTTCAACTATATCTAAAATATTTGCACTTGGTACGTGTGACTTGCCGTCGTAAGTAAAGGCAGTCTGATCTCCCCAGGTAAGATCAAGTTCTCTTTGATTAATAGTGAAGGTGTAGGTTTTCGCACCTTTATAGTTACCAGCACCTTTAATGGTGATGGTGCCGACATTTTCTCCCGCATTTTTGTTTTCACCGTAGAATACTTCGTAATCAGTGGGAAGTTTATACGTATCACTAGAAAACGTAGGGGTGATTTGCTTTGCGATGTAGGTTTGAGCATTGGTATTAACGTTGAATTTACCAAAATCAAGCGAGATTTGATTGATGGTTGCGGTGGTAGTTGTTTGCTGGCCAGTTTCGGCAAGCTTGTAGTTATCAACTGAAGTTCCACCAAGCACAAGGTTAGAAATGGTCACGGTTTTATCCGCTCCCGCATTTACACCTTTAAAGGCACCATCAGCGGTGACAGTTAAGTTGTCAGTGCCTACTTTGCCTGTAAGTTTGGCGCTGTCGAAGTTAAGCTCAGCTTTGGTGGTACCGTCATAGTCTTTGTCTTTCGCTGTAATGCCAGAGACAGTGATATTAGCTCGCTCGATGGTGAATTCTTTTTCATCAACGGACGGAAGCTTGTAGTTGGTGTTGTTAATCTTAGCTGTAGCGTTATAAACGCCGGCATTAATTTGCGCGCCTTTTATGGTGAGGTTTACTTCGTCACCTTCGATGACGCCACCAATGGTTGCACTGGGAGCATGCGAAGTGCCGTCATAGGTGAAGGTAGTTTGTTCGCCCCAGGTGAGGGTGAGCTCTTTTTGGTTGATGGTGAAGGTGTAGGTTTTCTCGCCGTAATATTTATTGAGACCTTTGATGGTAATGATACCTACGGCCTCTCCCGCATTTTTGTTTTCGCCGTAGATTACTTCGTAGGCTTCACCTTCTTTATATTTTGAAGAAGTGGTGGTGACGGTTGGCTTAAATTGAGTGCCATTGTAGGTAACTGCGTCAGTATTAACACTAAACTGATCAAAGACAAGCTCTTCATCCCAGGGAGATTGTACGCCCGGAGCGTTTGTGTCGAAATCTGTATGTTTATCGTCTCCTACCTTCTCTACCTTCCATTTAGAACAATCTGCTTCAAGTTTTTCGCAATTCTTGAACATAGAAGTCATGTTAGTAACGTTTGCCGTGTTATCGTTCCATTTGGAAAGATCTCCCACAGAAGTGAGAGCCTTGCAGTCTTCGAACGTTGAAGACATATCAGTAACTTGGGCTGTATTCCAACTTGAAATATCTCCTACTGAAGTCAAAGCAGAACAACCTTTGAACATGGAAGCCATACTGGTTACGTTGCTGGAATTCCAATCTGAGATGCCCTCTATAGAAGCAAGCCCTGTGCATCCCTCAAACATATGAGATACGTCGGTCACGCTTTCAGTGTTCCAGTTTGAGAGGTCTCCTATGGTAGTGAGCGCACTGCAACCCTCAAACATGGAAGTCATGTTGGTAATGTTGACGGTTTCAAGCCTAGATACATCAACAGTAGTGAGCTTTGAAGTGTCGGTGAGCGCAAACCACTTTGCGGTAGATGCTGGCTTAATGCCAGCATCTACAACCGTTGCGCTTGTTATTGCCTTATCTTTCCAAGGAGCGCCCGCGTCTTTGTAATCAGCTGTTTCGATATTTGGATATATTACTGAGACGGTTTTCCCATAAAAGGTTTCACCTTCTTTAGAAGGCGCACCAACGCGATTATAGAAACCTAAGGTATTGTCAGCGAAAAGCACTGCAAAGACAGTCTTTCCCTTAGCAACATCAACGGGGATCATTACTGATTCAATAGTGTTGTAGTTATCGGTATCTTCTGGCGTGAACTGAGCCTCAAACTCCTGTTTGCCTTCTGTAGATATTGAAGTGCTTGGATCTTTCCAAGTAAACGCACCCTTTACCGGGGTTGTTTGTTTTGGTAGAACTACATCAGCTAAGGTTTGGCCAACTTCAGCCGTAAGGCCAGTTGGAGTGTTGTATTTGGGGTCTGCCTTTGCAATGGTAAAGGCAATAGAACCTCCTCCCGTGTAGTTATCAACGCCCTCGATGGTTACCTTACCGGCATTTTTTCCTGCTTTGATATTTTCGCCATAGGTAACTTCGTAGTCAGTGTCTTTTACATAAACAGTACTGCTTATATCAGGCTTAATTTGCGCTCCAGTATAGGCAGCACCTTCGATTGCAATATTTATCTTGGCCATTTCAATTTCAGCACGATCAATAGTTGCAGTAGCGGTTGTCTGCTGACCAGCGCTTGCTAACTTGTAGTTACCAACAGAATCCCCGCCAAGCGTGAGCTTGGTAATGACTACCGTTCTGTTACCAGCATCTGCATAATCAAAAGCACCTTCTGCCGTGACGGTTAGGTCATCGTCATCAACTTTGCCCTTAAGCTCAACGCTGTCATAGTTGAACACAACATCAGTTTTGCCATTATAGGTTTTGTCGTTAGCCTTAATACCAGAGACGGTAATATCTGCCTTGGCGATAGTGAATTCTTTGAAGTTAATACTTGGAAGTTTGTAGTTTGCATTATC
>CAVABR010000129.1:0-4105 GCA_963586955.1 bacterium | reverse complement strand
TCTGCTCTTGCAATAGTAAAGTTCTTGGTGTTATCGGCTGGGAGCTTGTAGTTTGCGTTGTCGATTGTTGCGGTTGCTGTATAAGGAGCATCGCTTGCGTTGGTTTGTTTGCCCTCAACGGTTAGATTTACGGTATCGCCTTGCAAGACACCAGTAATCTCTGCACTTGGAGCGTGAAGTTCCCTGTCGTAAGTAAAGATTGTTTGCTCACCCCAGGAAAGCGTGAGTTCTTTTTGGTTGATGGTAAAGCTATACGTAGCTTCTGCAGGAAGTTTGTAGTTTGCATTATCAAGCACCGTTGCAGTTGCGGTATAAGTGCCTACGTCAGTCTTTGCACCATCTACCATAACGGCTACTTTGTCTGTTCCTACAAGATTTCCTGCTGTAGCGGTTGGGGCTTGTTCTGATTTATTGTAGATAAACGTATCTTCTGACCAGTTAAGCGTTACTTCTCTTTGATTGATAGTAAAGCTTTGAGTTGGATTATCAGGAAGTTTGTAGTTAGCATTGTCTATTTTTGCCGTTGCAGTATAAGGAGCATCGCTTGCGTTGGTTTGTTTGCCCTCAACGGTTAGATTTACGGTATCGCCTTGCAAGACACCAGTAATCTCTGCGCTCGGTGCGTGAGATTTGCCGTCATAAGTAAAGGTTGTTTCGCTACCCCAAGTAAGCGTGAGTTCTTTTTGCTCAATGGTAAAGGTGCAAGTCTTCTCTCCCTGGTAATCACCAATTCCTTTGATAGTAATGGTGCCTTCACCGGCATTTTTGTTCTCGCCATAGATTACTTCGAAGTCAATACCTTGTCTGTAAACATCACTGGTAACTTCTGGTTTAATTTGATTTCCGTCATAGGCAACGCTATCAGTATCAACGCTGAACTTATCAAAATCGAATGCTTTATTGATACCGATCTTGAGAGCAAGTTCAATGCCTGTGCTGCTATTATTCTTAACCTGTTCGAGCACAGAAGCAGGGATAGTTTTTCCATCCCACGTGCCTTTTGCAGAAGATCCGGACTGAACCGTTTCATCTTTAATGCTGGCATTCCAGCCGTTTAATTCATCAGGTGCTTGGATATTATTGATGTAAATTGCTACGCCTGAACCATTATTGATAGCAAGGTCATTACTTAAAACATTTCCTTGCTCATCTACCACCACATTACTGGTGCCGGTAATCCCTTCAAGAGCTTCTTTTGCAAACGCATTGCTCTTGCTAGCGAACATACCAAAACATGCGCAAGCAATAAAAACGGCAACAATAGTAACGATGATAGTCTTGAGCATATCGGAAGCAACGTTTTCTACGGACATGCCTGCCGGCGTGTCTATCATTGCATCTGAAGAAATGCCTGTTGCTGATGTGTCTGTTACTATACCCGCATTAGCAAGTCTTCTGCTTTTTACAATGACATACACAGCTCCGGCAAGTAAAACCACAATACCCAAGATGAGCCATATAAGCACATCCCCGGTAAGCGCACCCGAAGAAGTACCTCCTGAAGTTGTGGTAGATGTAGTAACAGCAGTAGAAGCACCAGCTCCGCCACCAGCACCTCCGCCGGACGCCCCGCCTTGCAAGGTGATAGTCATGGTGCCGTCAATTGTCTGATATACATCATCTGCAAAAGCCAACTGAGGCATACACATAACAAAAGCTAACAACACTAGAACTGATGCTAGCACTCCACTCATGACAGAACGCACAGGCTTCACACTGCGTTCAAATCCACAAGTCTTAGACCCCATGACTTCCTCCCTATACTCTTCTAAGAGCTAGCCTTATAGAAGCTTGTTCCAACAAAGGCCACGTCCTCCAAAGTCACTCTTGCAAAAATGCTCTTATAAAAGCTTGGGTTCTATTAGAACCACCCTTACAAAGCAAAATTCCCTTATTCAGGATGAGCTCTTTGCGCTATAAGCCTTTGAGTATTTGCTTGACTCCCTCAAACAAAGATCAATATTTTTTATGCTTAACCTTCGCGCAAAGAGTTCTTCAATTGTTATTTCTTAGGATTGATATTTGCGTCATAAAATGACGCACTCCTCCCCTTCTGTTCCACATTCTATTTTATTCTCTGCAAGCTAAGCGCACAAGAAAATAAGTATGGTCAATTCGAAACATCCGGGGGTATCTGAACGCAAACACGGGTGACTTCGAGCTTGACCTGTTCTGATTTGCCCTTAAAGCAGATGTGCTCAGCGCACTGAAACACTGAGCACATCTGCACATAACCCTTACCAGTTCACTTAAAAACTACTCAGCGTTTTTAGGATTAATCTCAAAAGGTAGTACTATCGTTCCGCTATAGTTGCCTTGAAGCTCTACTACAGCCGTAGCTAGAGTTGACGCCATAGAACTTCCAATATTGTTGTAATACGACACGCTGTATTTCTGATCATAAGGATATTCCAATCCCACTATATTGGGACAAATTTCATGACCGGTATAAGTATATTTGCTTTGTTCCAGGCTAACATTCAGCTTATCGGTATCAACCGGTTGTGGCTGAATTGTCCACGTAGCACTTACTTCGCCCGAATGATCACCTTTTCCTGTTACGTAAACGGTATACGTGCCCGCATCGGTAGCTTTTAGCGTTGATTTTTCGGTATTTACTTCCCATTCGGTATTAGCAAGTTCCACCCCGTTTAAAGACACTTTTGTTACCATCGCAGCAATCTCATTTCCCGTATAAATGCCATCTGCAGGATCAGTAGTGATAGCCACCTCAGCTTTAGAAATGTCTCCCTGGGGCAAAATGGTCAAGTTTTCCGCATCTAAATCCCAAGGAGACTTAACGTTTGGTGCCTTGTAGTTAAAGTCATCGTGCTTAGCAGTTTCAGCTACGGTCCAGCCGGAGCAGTCTGCTTCAAGTTTTTCGCAACTCTCAAACATATAACGGAAGTCTTCAACTTTGCTTACATTCCAACCAGAAATACCCGGAATAGAAGTAAGCGCTGAACACCCTCTAAACATTCCTTCCATGGTTGTTGCACTACCGACATTCCAGCCAGAAATATCACCAACAGAAGTTAACTTTGTACATCCAAAGAACATCTCAGAGAAATTCGTAACGTTAGAAGTATTTAGTTTAGAAAGCCCTTCAACAGAGGTGAGATTATCAAACGACCAAAACCACTCGCTCATATCTTTTGGAGCAATTCCATCATCAACGATTTTTACCGATGTGACTTTATCGCATCCATCGTTATACCACTCAGTTGAACGATTATATTTATCTATTTTGGTATATACCGCTTCGACTATCCCTGTATCATCAAAATAGTAGCCCTCGGTTGGCACTGCGGTTTTATCACGCTTGTAAAAATTAAATTGGACACCGTCGTCTTCTTCGAAGCGCACCGCAAAGGCTACCTTATCCCAATCAGGGGGCGTTACGCTTGTCGCTTCGGTGTTGAAGTTGTCATGGGCAGAGGAAGTAACCTTGTCTACATCCCAACCGGAGCAGTCTGCCGTAAGGTTTGAACAGCCATTAAACATGGCTGTCATAGTTTCTACGTTGCTGGTATCCCACGGTAAATTTTTAGCTCCAAGGGTGGTAAGACCTGAACAACCATCGAACATATACGACATGTCGGTCACTGCACTGGTGGCCCATTTAGAGATATCTCCAACAGAAGTAAGAACTGAACATCCACTAAACATGTTGGACATATTTTTTGTTTTAGAAGCATCCAGGTTTGACACGTCTGCCGAAGTTAGCTTTTCGCATCCGCTAAACCAGTTTGCCGTGCTAGTGGGCGCAATAGTGGTAGCTTCAACCTTTACTGAAATGATTGAAGAGCTATATTCCTTCCAGGGAACCGTTTCGCTAGATTCAATGCCCTCATCATAGAGTTTCGTTATTTTTATGTCTCCATAAGAACCTGATTCTTTCGCTTTATCGATGTTGGCTTGGGTGTCTTTGAAGAAATAGAGCGCGCCTTCGTCAGATGTTGAAGCCGAATACACCGCAAAGGCTATCCGTGACTCGGGCTTAGTAATGCTTGCAGTGGTTGTTTTTTGCGAAGAATAAGGGCCTATGTTGTAGTTGCCACTATCTGCACCTGAAAGAGTGTATTCAATAGTAACTTCTTTGTTA
>CAVABR010000128.1:0-4192 GCA_963586955.1 bacterium | reverse complement strand
ATGGCACGTCTCGTTGGTGTCGACCTTCCTCGCGACAAGCGCATTGAAGTCGGCTTGACCTACATTTACGGCATCGGTCTTACTACTTCCAAGAAGATCTTGGCAGAGACCGGAATCAACCCTGACACCCGTGTTAGGGACATCACTGAAGATGAACTCTCAAAGCTTCGTGACTACATTCAGCACAACCTCACCACTGAAGGTGACTTGCATCGCGAAGTTTCGCAGAATATTAAGCGCCTCATGGAAATTGGTTGCTACCGTGGTCTTCGTCATCGTCGCGGTCTGCCCGTTCGCGGTCAGCGCACTCACACGAATGCACGCACACGCAAAGGTCCTAAGCGCCAAATCGGTGGCAAGAAGAAATAGAGGTGTAACTAGTGGCAGCTAAGAAAAACGTCCGCACGCGCCTCAAGCGCTCCGAGCGCAAGAACATTGCAGTAGGCGCTGCGCACATCAAATCAACTTTTAACAACACTATCGTATCCATCACGGATCCTCAGGGTAATGTAATTTCCTGGCAGTCCGCTGGCACGGTTGGTTTCAAGGGCTCTCGTAAGTCCACACCATTCGCTGCTCAGATGGCAGCAGAAGCTGCAGCAAAGATCGCTATGGAACATGGCCTCAAGAAGGTGTCTGTTTATGTAAAGGGTCCTGGTTCTGGTCGTGAAACCGCTATCCGTTCCCTTCAGGCAGCAGGTCTTGAAGTTGCAAGCATTCAGGATTGCACCCCTATTCCGCACAACGGTTGCCGTCAGCGCAAGCGTCGTCGCGTCTAATTGAAAGGATCGATTTATTATGGCAATTAACAGGACTCCGGTTCTCAAGCGTTGTCGTCAGCTTGGCTTAGACCCGGCCGTTTTGGGATACAGCAGTAAAAAGGAATCTATTCGTCAGCCTAAGCGTCGTCGTAAGGAAAGCGAATACGGCATGCAGCTTCGCGAAAAGCAGAAGGCTAAGTTCGTTTATGGCGTTTTAGAGAAGCAGTTCCATGGCTACTTCGAGCGCGCTAAGGCAATGCCTGGCGTTACTGGCGAAAACCTTATGCGTATTCTTGAATCTCGCCTTGACAACGTAATTTTCCGTCTTGGCTTTGCTAAGACCCGCAAAGAAGCTCGTCAGATTGTGACCCACGGTCACATTCACGTAAACGGCAAGCGCGTAGACATTCCATCTTTCCGCGTTCGCCCTGGTGATTTAGTATCTGTTGCTCCTAAATCAAAGGAACTTTTGGTAATCAAGAGCGCTTTGGTATCTAACGAAGGCGTGCAGGTTCCTGCATGGCTTGAGGTTGATATCGAAAAACTTCAGGGTAGCGTTTTGGCTCTCCCTGAGCGCGATCAAATTGACCTTGATATTCGCGAGCAGCTTATTGTTGAGCTTTACTCTAAGTAATGAAAATGCCACAAACGGTTTTTAAGGAGGCTTATTAAATATGACAGAGTTCATGAGGCCGACAGTTACGACTGAAGAGGTTAACGATATTGTTGCCCGATTCATCGTTGAGCCGCTCGAGCGTGGCTATGGTTACACTCTTGGTAACTGCATGCGTCGAGTTTTGCTTTCTTCTCTTGATGGAGCGAAAGCAACCGCTATCCAGATTGATGGCGTACAGCATGAGTTCACCACGGCAGAAGGTGTAATTGAAGACATTACTGATATCGTTTTGAACGTTAAGGGTCTCGTCTTCAGTGCTCTCAATAGCGATGTAGTAGAGGCTACAGCACACGTTCATGCAGAAGGTCCTTGCACCGTTACTGGCGCAGATTTGGACGTTCCTACTGAGTTCACGCTTATCAACCCAGAGCATGTAATTGCAACGGTTGCAGATGGCGGAGCTCTTGATATGACTATCCGTATCGGTGTTGGTCGTGGCTATGTTTCAGCTGAACGCAATAAACGTACCGAAGATCCAATCGGCATTATCCATGTTGATTCTTTGTTCTCTCCTGTACGTCGTTGCACCATGAATGTAAGCGATACTCGTGTTGGTCAGCGTACTGACTACGACAAGCTCATTCTTGAGGTTGAAACCGATGGCTCTATAAACCCAACTGAGGCGGTTTGTCGCGCTGCGAACATTATCAACCAGTACATGGGAGCATTCCTCTCACTGGATGAGATTGAAGAAGACGAAGAAGGAGAGGCAATTTCCATCTTCGCTCCTGAAACCCAGGAGACCAACGTTGAACTTGATAAGCAGATTGAGGACTTGGATCTTTCCGTTCGTTCTTACAACTGCTTGAAGCGCGCTGGCATTCATTCTGTTCGTCAGTTGGTTGAGTATTCAGAAAATGACTTGCTCAATATTAGAAACTTTGGTGCGAAGTCCATTGAAGAAGTTAAAGATAAGCTTATTTCTATGGACCTCAATTTGAAGCTATAGGAGATATAAGATGAGGCACAATAAGAAGGGTCGTAAGCTTGGCACTGATGCAGGCCATACTCGTGCTATGAAGAAAAGCTTGGTTGCTGCATTGTTCACCAACGACCGCATTAAGACGGTTGAGGCACGTGCTAAGGAAATTCGTCCTGATGTCGATAAGATTATCACCTGGGCAAAGAAGGGCGACTTGCATTCTCGCCGTCTCGCTATTGCCGCTTTGGGTGACAAAGAATTAGTACGTGAGGTTTTCGAGAAGGTAGCTCAGGGTCAGTTCGCTGATCGCAATGGTGGCTACACTCGTATTTTCAAGCTTGGTAATCGCAAAGGCGACAACGCTCCAATCGTAATCATGGAGCTTTGCACTGATCCTGTTCGCAAGAAGAAGGATAAGGCTGAAGAGAAGCCAGCTGCTAAGAAGACAACCAAGAAAAAGGCTGCTCCAAAGGCAGAGAAGAAGGAAGAAGTAGCTGAAGAGGCTGTTGAAGAAAAGCCAGTAGAGGCTACCGAAGAAGCTAAAGCTGAAGCAGTAGAGGCAACTGAAGCACCTGCTGAAGAGGCAAAGGCTGAAGAAGCTGAAGAGAAAAAGGCTGAATAGTTAGTTCGTTCTGCTTTGCTTTTTGACTTTACTTCTGTTTGCTTTTAAGTAAGTATCAAATGCGCGTATGATTGCATACGCGCATTTTTTATTATGTGGGGACAAGCATGCGCACGTTTCTAATGGGCGAAAGTCCCTAGTGCGTCTGATGGCGAGAAACGCATAGTCAAGTGCAAGGGTGTTTTGTTGGCGTGTGGCGTGATTTCGGGATGCTATTTTTAGCGTGTGGCGCTGATGACTGGTTGATGTGCTTGCTTGGGCTTAAGGTGAAGCGTGTGCGTGTGTAATGGTGGCGTTGTTGGTATGTGGCGCTGTAGATAAGTGCAGAAAGGGCAAGTTCAAGTTCTACCGATGAACTATTTGCTAAGTACATACTGTCCGGGCGATTCGCGGGTACATACTTTTGATCCGCGATTAAAGTTGCTTTTGCTGGTGGCATTTAGTGTTGTCAGTTTTGTAACGTCCACGTGGCTTGGCTTAGGGGCGCTTTTTCTTATCTTGGTTGGTGCGGTTGCCATATCGAAGCTTCCTGTAGGCAGGATTGCGCTGTTATGTGTTCCGCTTTTGGTTATCCTGCTCATTATTTGGCTTTGTAACGCGTTTGTTTTTGAGGCCAGTGGAGTAACGGCCGCTCAGAATGTGCAAACGTTTCAAAACATGCCATTTGGAATAGTGGCTATGGCGCCCAATATTGCGCTTGTTGGGTCGCTTTCGTTTTCGCCCGTTGGGGCAATGACGGGGTTATTCTATGTGGCGCGTATCGTGCTTATGTTTGTGGCAAGCTTTATTGTGGTGCTTTCAACTACTTCAAATGAGCTGGTCAGAGCTTTATCTTCGCTTCTTTCTCCGCTTCGCATTGTGCGTGTGCCGGTAGATGATGTGGCTATGGTGTTTTCCTTGGCTTTGCGCTTTATTCCGCTTATTGCTGGGGAGGCAAATTCGGTAATGCTTGCACAGAAATCACGCGGGGCATCGTTTGGACAAGGGAATATTTTACGAAGGATAACGGCGTGGTTTCCGGTTTTAATTCCGCTGTTTGTTGGGTTGTTTAGGCGGGCCGAGGTTGTTTCGGTTGCTATGGATGCCCGCTGTTATGGGCATCATGCGTATGGTATCAAGCCCGGTAGACGTACCAGTTTATGTAGCTACAAACTTAAAGCCTCTTCGGTAGCTATTATCGCTTTGCTTCTTTTATGCTTCGTTGCGATAGG
>CAVABR010000127.1:0-4209 GCA_963586955.1 bacterium | reverse complement strand
GGAAGACGGCGATCAGGGCGACGAAACCGCGGACGACGGCGATAAGGACAACGAAACCGCGGACGACGAAACCGCGGGCGAAGGCGATAAGGACAACGGCGATCAGGACGACGGAACTGAAAAACGCCACCGCTTCTCATTCTTCAGAAGAAAGAACAGATAATCATCGCTTCTAAAAAATTTCTCTTGATCGTCTAGACTAGAGGGTAAGGTATAAGAGCAACGTACGTTTAGTCAAAAAAGTGTTAGAAGATGCTTCGCCAAGAACTGAGAATAGGTTCGACGGAACAGCTTGGTAGAGAAAAACTTCGCCGGGATGCGAATAACTTGGCTGGAACTAGTTTGGTTGGGAATAGACTATGTTAGATAATCTTTCAGAAAAACTTCAATCTATCTTCGGTAGCCTTAAGAGCAAAGGCCGTCTGACCGAAGAAGATATCAACGTTGCCATGCGCGAAATTCGCCTTGCGCTTCTTGAGGCAGACGTTAACTTTAAGGTTGTTAAGGGCTTTATCAAAAAGACCAAAGAGCGCTGTTTGACCGCAGAGGTTATGGAGTCTTTAACGCCGGGTCAAAACGTTGTCAAAATTGTTCTTGATGAACTGACCGAGCTTTTGGGCAGAAGTGACTCAAAGCTTGTTTTATCTTCGCGCATTCCTAATGTCATCATGTTGGTTGGCCTGCAGGGTTCTGGTAAAACCACCGCAGCTGCCAAGCTTGCCTACCTCTTAAAGCAGCAAAACCACAATCCGCTTTTGGTCGCCTGTGACGTGTATCGCCCCGCTGCAGCTGACCAGCTCCAAACCCTCGGTGGCGAAATTGGCGTGCGCGTGTATCGCAGTGATAGCAAAGACCCGGTTCAAATTGCAAAAGAAGGCGTGCGCGATGCTATTGATTCACTGCGCGACGTGGTAATTGTTGACACGGCCGGCCGTTTGCATGTTGACGAAGACATGATGGAAGAAGCCAAGGCAATCAAAGCTGCCGTTGAGCCTGATCAGATTCTTATGGTGGTTGACGCCATGACTGGTCAAGACGTGGTCAACGTGGTTTCCGCCTTTGCTGAACAGGTAGATTTCGACGGCGTCATCATGTCCAAGATGGACGGCGACGCACGCGGTGGTGGCGCGCTTTCCATTCGCCAAGTTACCGGCAAGCCTATCAAGTTTGTTTCCATGGGTGAAAAGCCAGATTCGCTTGAAGAATTCCATCCAGACCGCATGGCAAAGCGCATCCTTGGCATGGGAGACGTGGTAAGTCTTATTGAAACGGCTTCGCGTATTCAGGCAGAAGAAATTGAGCAAGAAGAGGCCGAGCGCATGATGCGCGCAAACCTCAACCTCAATGACTTCCTTATGATGAACAAGCAAATCCACAAAATTGGTGGCATCAAAAAACTGGTGAGCTCGCTCCCAGGCGGAGACAAAGCCCTCAAAGAAGGCTCAGTCAATGAACGCGCGCTGGATGAAATGGAAGTTATCATTCATTCCATGACTAAAGAAGAGCGCGAAAAGCCAGAGGTGCTAAACGGCTCACGCAAAGCGCGTATTGCGGCCGGAGCTGGCGTTTCGGTATTTCAGGTTAATCAGTTGCTGAAGAAATTCAACGAAACCAAAAAGATGATGAAGCAAATGATGGCCAAACAAGAAGCGCTCACGCAAGGCAAGCCTGGCAAAAAAGGCAAGGGCAAGAAAAAGCGCAAAAAGCAACGCATGGGAATTCCTGGCATGGGTGGCATGTCCATGTCAGATATAAAAAAGATGCAGGATGCATTATCCGGTCTTGATGAACAGAGCGTAAACAGGTAACATATCAAATTGCTGTTTTGCGGTACATAACCGCTGGAATTATTTAGAAGGAGTTTATCTCAATGGCAGTAAAAATTCGTCTCGCCCGTCACGGCGCTAAAAAGGCACCTTATTATCGTATTGTTGTAGCAGATTCTCGCGCTCGTCGTGATGGTCGCTATATCGAGCAGGTAGGTTCTTACAATCCTTGCGTTTCTCCTGCTGCTGTAACCATGGATCTTGAAAAGATTGATGAGTGGATTGGCAATGGCGCAAAACCATCTGATACCGTAGCTCGCCTTATTGAAGAACAACGTAAGAACGCTTAACAATGAGCGAGACATTCGAAGATATTACGAATCTTGTTCGCAGTTTAGTTGTTCCGTTGGTAGACAATCCAGAAGAAGTTTCTATCACTTCTGGTGAATTGGATGACGGCTCTTTACTCATTGAGATTCGAGTACATGATGACGATGCCGGTAAGGTTATCGGTCGTCAAGGTCGCGTTATTAAGGCAATCCGCACGTTGTGTCGCGCTGCTGGTTCTCGTAATGCGCAGCATGTTGAAGTTGAGCTTGTAGACTAACTAATCATGAGCGACTGGGCGGTTATTGCTGAACTAACTAAAGCTAAAACTCTTGAGGGAGATCTTTTCGTGCGGAGCGTAAAAGGTCTTCCTTTTCTATTGCAAGAGGGGATGGACGTTGTTTTTGTCCCTCCGGTTTTGAAGGTTCCGCGCCAGGCAACGGTTACCTCCATCACCGAAAAGGGCAAGGATACCTTCCAAGTTTCTTTTTCTGGCATTGATTCCATTGACTTATCCGAACAGTTGGTGGGACATTTTTGCTTGGTGAAAAAAAGTGACTTGCCCGAAAATTACGAAGCGGGCGCTTTTGCTGACCTTGCCGGCTTTACCTTAAATGACGTTACCGGCGCTGCCATCGGAGAAGTTATTGCCATGGAAGAAAACCCCGCGCATCCTTTGCTGGTGGTTAGCTACAACGGTAGTGAAGTTCGCATTCCGCTGGTGGATGATTTCCTGGTCAGTTTAGATGAGCCGGCGCGCACCATTGTTATGGATATCCCCTCTGGTCTTTTGTCTTTGTAGTAGGTTCTGGTAGGAGCGTTATATGAAAATCGAAACGCTTTCGGTGTTTCCGCATTGTTATGATTCGGTCATGGGCGAATCAATGATGCGTATCGCTCAAGAAAAAGGCCATCTTGAATTTATAGCCCATGACCTGCGCAATTGGACGCATGACAAACATCGCACCACTGATGATGAGCCCTATGGCGGGGGCCAGGGTTTGGTCATGAAGTGCGAACCTATTTTTGAGGCAACCGATGAGCTATTTGCCCGCGCGCCTCAAAAGCCCTATACCATTTTCTTATCTCCCACCGGCGAAGTTTTTAACGAAGCCATTGCGCTGGAGCTTTCCCAAAAAGATCATCTCTTTTTTATCTGTGGCCACTACGAAGGCATAGATGAGCGCGCCTATACCTTGGCCGACAGAGTGCTTTCCATTGGGGATTACGTACTAACCAGTGGCGAGCTTGCCTCTATGGTCATTATTGATGCGGTCGTTCGCCGTCTTGATGGGGTGCTGGGAGACGAAGGCAGTTCAGTAGACGAAAGCTTCTATGACGGCCTTTTAGAATATCCGCAATATACGCGCCCTGCGCTCTACCGCGACATGGCCGTTCCGGAGGTTTTGCTTTCAGGACATCATGCCAACATTAACGCCTGGCGCAGAAAACAAAGCTTGATTCGTACCAAAAACAAGCGCCCTGATTTGCTTGCGCAGGCCAATATTTCTGCAGAAGAAATTGCTTTTCTTGAGAACCTTGAAGCCAATCAATAAGAGCGCGCCACTTTACATTACAATGAGACTTTGCGAAGAATATAAGCACCCTACGTTAGGAATTCAGCAATGGATTATTATCAACAGCAATATGTAGCCCCTGAACCAAAGAAGCCCGGCTTGCTTCGTCGCTTGCTTTGCTTTGTTATTGTGGTGGCTATTGTTATTGGCTGTTCTTTTGCTATTAGAACCTATGTGGTTGAGCCGTTCCAAATTCCTTCTGGTTCCATGGAAGACACTATCATGACCGGTGATATGGTCTTTGCAGAGAAGGTATCGTATTGGAGTGGTTCGCCCCAAAAGGGTGACGTGGTGGTATTTTCTGACCCGCAAGTTCCCTCAAGAGTGCTGATCAAACGCGTAATTGCTACCGAAGGGCAAACCGTCAACTTAGTTGATGGCGTGCTCTACATAGATGGGGTAGCGCAAACAGAAAGCTATACCAAGGGCAATAGTTATCCGCTCTCTGCCATAGGAAGCGCGAATATAACCTACCCTTACACGGTGCCTTCTGGGTATGTATGGGTGATGGGGGATAATCGTGAAAATTCGTCTGACTC
>CAVABR010000126.1:0-4240 GCA_963586955.1 bacterium | reverse complement strand
AGGCTCCTTTCTCTATAACCCTTACCTTCGTTTTGGAGGCCATAAAAAGGCTCAGGACATCTTTTGAGTCTGCCATCAAGTTGGCGAATAGCGCTGACTTGATGGTAGTTCTTGGTTGCCCGATTTGCTTGCGCGTTTTTCCTGATAAGGCTAAAATAGAAAAGCTTTAGGAGGGTGGAGTACGTCATAAATTTGCGTGCGCGCTAATCCTAAACAACAACTACATAGTTACTTACGCAATATTTAATCCAACTCTAAACGCACTACGTAACTGACTAACAGGACAGTAATTTTTCGTTATGGCTTTAATGACGGTAGGGCTATTAAAGCTGTCAAAGCTGTCAAAGCTGTGAGAGAAATTAGCTCATAAAGTTATCACTGTACTGGCTGTTAAGCCCGTTTCCATGATGGCGAAGTTATGAGAGAAATTGGTAATCAAGAGAAGGAACAGGGAGGAAGTATGGTAACTAAAACCTACAAATCCGGGTGCACTTCCGGACGTGCTATGTTGCATGGCGTGATTGCGTCATTGTTAGCGCTTCTGGCATTTGTTATGTGTGCGCCTTCGCTGGCGCTGGCAGAAGAGTCCACCCAAACAATCGATGGCACGATGACCATTGCCTTGCTAGATGGGGGCGCTGGCGCTTCAGCATTAGGTAAGGCAGGAACTGCTACTGGCGATGCTCTTATGTGGCTCATCTTAGGCGTTGCAGTATTAATTGCAGGCGCGCTCTATGTCTTCATCAAGAGCAGAAGCCTTGCTACTAGCACCGGCGCTCACGCAAATGTTGATGCTTCTTCTAAAAAGAAAACCATTGTTGTTGCAGTTGTTGCTGCGCTTATTGCTTGCATGTGCTTTGGTATGTATGCCAACAAAGGTGTTGCCTTTGCAAAGGACGCCTTGAGCGATATCTTTGGCAGCAGTGCCGTAGTGGTAGACAACGATGGCAATGTGGTAAGCAATGCCATCACAGTTGTCAACGACGAAGACGAGGCTATTGTTGTAAAGAGCATCCAAGCTCCGGCCGATCTTTCTGACTGGAATGCTGATATCAAAGACAAAACCATTGAATCTGGTGCTGTTGCAGAAGGAGCTTGGGACGGTAAAACTATTCCCGCAACGCTTCTTGAGCAACTCAAAAACAATGATGGTTATGCCGAGCTCACCTTTACTATAAATGTTGAGGACACTAAGACTCCTCTTAACTTTGAAGAGTTCTACGTAGAGACCGAAGGCTTCACGTACACTGGCAAGCAAATTACCCCAGTAGTTTCAAGTCTTGTTTATGGCGAGAGCGACTTCGAAGTAATTTATGGTGAAAACATTAAAGCAGGCGAAGGCACTGTCACTATCAAAGGCATTGGTGACTACAAGGGCGAAAAGACCTACACCTTCACCATCGGACAAAAAGATCCTGACTTCAATATCCCGAATAACCTTACGGCAGGAGAAGGGGAGACTTTAGCAGACGTTGCCTTGCCTACCTATGAAAACGGCACGCTTGTTTGGAACGAACCTGACACTTCGGTTGGAAATAATGGTGACAAGAACGAATTCAAAGCAACATTTATTCCTGCCGATGCTAAGAACTATAAAACAAAAGAAGTAACCATTACTGTTATCGTTGGCAAAAAGGTTGCCTTCGCGGTGTTCTCTGAAAAAGATGGTAGTCTTACGTTCTACAAAGACCTTGAGACTAATGTTCCAGCAGCAGGTATTGACTATAAAGGTAAGCCCGCAACCTCAGTTTATGAGGGTATAGAAAGTGTTGTTTACTCTATGGACAGCAAGCCTGGGTGGTGTAATGATCATGATAATGCAATTACGAAGGTAGAAGTTGCTGATAAAATTGCTCCAATAAGTACTGCTTTTTGGTTTTATGACACAACAGCATTGAACTCGGTAGATTTGTCTAAGTTAAAAACATCTAACGTGACCAATATGCATTCGATGTTCTATAATTCCGGTGTATCCTCGCTTGATCTTTCTACTTTCGATACCTCAAGCGTAGAAAATATGTCCAACATGTTTACCTCTTGTCAAAACCTTGCTTCAGTTAAAGGCTTATCAAGCTGGGAAACCAGTAAGGTAACAGACATGAGTTATATGTTTCTATCCTGTGGGGCTTTAACTTTTGATTCGAAAACCGAAGTTGCTGGATGGGATACCAACAACGTAAAAAACATGAGTCATATGTTTTGCGAATGCTCCAAACTTGAGGCTGATTGCACGAGTTGGGATGTTAAAAAAGTAACTGATCGTACCAATTTCAATAATTATGCAGAAGGAGTAGAGGCTCCTGAATGGTACGAAGGCTTTGCAATTTATTCGGCTACCAATAATAGCCTTAACTTCTACAAAGACACTACAGCTAATATTGAACAAGCTAAACAGCAGAAATCCTATAGAGGATCAGAAGCAACAGAAGTATATACAGGCATAGAGAGTACTAACTATGATTCTTATCTGGATACGCCGTGGAATGCTCATGCTTATGATATTACGGAGGTAAATGTTGTAGATGATTATATTGCTCCTAAAAGTACCGCGTATTGGATTGACAGCTTTTATGACTTACAAACTGCGGATGTGGCAAAGTTAGACACGTCTCAAGTTACAACAATGAAGAGCATGTTCGGTTATTGTTTTGCCGTCAGGTCGATTGGAGATGTATCTCAGTGGGATACTAGTCAGGTAACAGATATGTCTTCCATGTTTGAGGGTTGTTATTGTATTACGGTAGATTGCTCTAATTGGACTGTAGATAATGTTACGAATCATGATTATTTCAGCGAAGTCCAGACTGTAACGCCTCCTGTTTGGGTTTAATAAGGAAAACGTTTGTAGGTTTTCTATTCCAAGCACAGGCGAATTGAGCTACTCGAAAGAACGAATTTCGGTTCAACTTTCAACAGATAAACGCGCTTAGTCTTTAATCAAAGGCTAAGCGCGTTTGGTTTTTGCTTCACTTTTGCGTAAAGAACCTTTACACGTTTAAGAAAATTGGGCATAACGTGTAAAATATTGAGTGAAATTTTTACACGTTATGTTCTGAGGCAAAAAATGAGTTACGTTTCCTTGAAGAATTTCTTTCAAGCATGACGTTGCCTTTGCGATAGTGCATGTGGGCTATTTTGCTAAACCGAGCATCGTTCTGCTTGTTTGAAGGGCACTTAGCTTGCTTATTCTTTTCATTTGCAAATGAAGTATTTGATCATTGCGTAGCAGTGTCTTTATGTTTTTCCTTGAAACGGGGCTACGAAATAATTGGTGTTTCCGTTACAACGTACGGCTGATAATATAATTGATGCGAACCTGCTATATGGCTGGTTTGTGTAATCAGAATCATTCATCTTAAGATCAGTCAATTCATAGGATTAATGGCCTTGTGGGGCTATTGGATAATCAATTCATTAGTGGAGAGGAGACAGCATGGGCTTCAAAGATTTAAAAGATGCTATTAATGACGAAGGTGGCAAAATCAATAACGGAACGGGGAAGTATCGCGTAATGCAGATTGTTCTTCGTGAGAAACTTCTTGGTAAAGGCTCCAAGAATTTTGTTGAGATTGAAGAGCTTTGTAATCAGCAGTTTGCTGAAGGATATAAGTTGCATACCTTTATGCAATCGACTGCAGTATCTGCTGGTTTTGGCGGGGGCGACCGCATAGTTTGCAACTTGGTTTTTGAGCGAATTGACTAATGACGCAAACTTATGGTGTTGGTGGCTGTGAGTGTGTTTAATTTGCAAATTGAAGCTCCCTATCGCCTGCATGGATGATAGGGAGTTTTTCAAAGTTGAGCATGCTTTCTCAATGGACTAAGTTCGTTTTGGTATCATCTATACTCACACGCTGACGAGCACCACCGTACCAGCTTTTCGAAAAGACGGCGGATAAGTAATTGGTTGTATCTTTTTGGAGGTTGTTATGGCTTGGTTGGTATTAGTTCTTTCTGGTTGCGCTGAGGCAACGTGGGCAATCGCTCTTAGTAAGAGTGATGGGCTTTCGCATCTTGCTCCTTCAATTGTTTTTCTTGTTGCTCTTGTGGCAAGCATGGCAGGACTTGCTTATGCCACAAAAACACTCCTTATGAGTACCGCTTATGCAGTATGGGTTGGTATAGGAATCGCCGGAACTGTAATCTATGGCATGACCTGCGGAATTGAACCCGTATCGGTTATAAAAATACTTTTACTGATAGGGCTTTTCGCCTGCATTGTAGGCTTGAAAGTGGTTTC
>CAVABR010000125.1:0-4273 GCA_963586955.1 bacterium | reverse complement strand
GAATCTGTTCAGTATAGAGGACAGATTTGCCTATAATTTGTTCAATATAGAAAACACGTTGCCTATCGAGTCGAAAAAGTGCTACAAGAAAGGCGCTTAGGACGTTTTTTTCATAACCTAAAAAACAAGGAATGATTCTTAGAGTTCGAAGAACGAATATCTTGGGACTCGAAGGCCGGACGCCTTAGGACTCTAAAGAATAGTATTCCTAGTCCCTACCATAGCGCACGCTGCCGCGCCCCACTATCTCCGCAATAAGCGCATCATGCAACGAAAACGCAGAGCTTCCAGTGATTCACTATCGGTTCCTACCAAAGCGCGCACGAGCCACACCCGAGCGCCTTGGCTTGATGGAAAGGAACGGCCCTAGTCCCTACCAAAGCGCGAGCGAGCCACACTCGCAACACAAACAAGCCCAGCAATGCCAGCAACACCCAAAAGTGCAATCAGTGCGCCCATAGAACTGTCGCCTGTCTTGGCCGAGCTGTTAGAGGTATTCGCCCCAGCGGAAGAGTCATCGACCACTATCAACCCCTCATGAGCCTCCGCCCCCAACGACGCAATGGCGCTCTGCGCCTCTTCCGAAGTTGGAGTAGTAGTTGCCAGCTCATGCTCATAGTCTGCACCTGCGCGCGCTAACACCGCTTCGGCCTGCGCAACAGCAGAAGCAAGCGCGTCATATTCTTCTTGTGTCATCCATATATCTGCGGTGGCAACATCGCTTCCATCGGCGCTAATTTTCGCCTTATTCAGCACTTCTTTTGCCTTAGCAATTGCCTGCTCTAACGAACGCAATTCGTCAACACTTGCCCAGCTACTCTCTTGCGAAAAACCCTTGATACAAACGTTATCTATTGCGTAACTTTCCTTCTTCATGGAAGCCACTACATCCGTCCAGTCGCTCCACTGAGTCTGCTCCGATGCCTTAGATTCGCTTCCTTGAGAAGTACCCATCCAGCTTTCGCCCGCGTTAACTTTTGCATGGAAGCGGAAGGCGTAGTTTGCCCCCGCGCCTTGATACCATTTACCATCATCGTTGCATTTTTGCGTGGTGACTATGGCGTAGCGCTGACCCTCCCTCATGGCAACCCAGTTAGCGCTATCCATCTTGCTTCGGTGGTATCCGCCGTACTCATAGGTTTCATCAAACGTGCACGCAAGCTTGCTATGTTCAGCATCCGTAGGCGAAGAGGCTTCGTTATCCAACAAATAAACCTGATACGTAACCGTAGTATTTGGCTTAAAGGTTAAGCACCCTACCGAGCTTAAGGTCATATCACCTTGTGCGTTGAAAATATTTGCGGAGCTTACCGGACTATCAAATGAATTATCGGCCGAAGTAGAAACAATCTCGCGCTGAGGCAAGTAATCATACTGGTCGGTATACTGCTCGGTGTTGTTATTGAGCGAGCTAACATCAAAGTCGTACGATTCAAACCTTCTAATAGACTGATCATAGTAAGAAAGCCAGAAGTAGCCCGTATGTTGTCCATCCTCAACAATGCCCCAGTCGCCACTGTTGGGGAACTCTTCCGTTTCGCTTCCCCAGCTATTTTTTACCAGCCAAGCGCCGTCTCCTTCAGGAGTTTTGCCTTTCTTGTTTTTAAATTTACCAGCCGAATAGTTGTCATCCCAACCAACAATAGTCACCGCATGACTAGAGGCGTCAGTCTGATTGGTGTAGTGTGACCAGGTATTATAGTCGAAGTAGTCTGAAAGCCCTTCTTCATTGACAGTAGATCGGTCGGCACAATAAGCCATTGAAACTGCACGTCCATAACTATACATCTCATTCTTGATAGCAGTGACGGCCGTCATGTCGGTTTTGACATACTTGTCTTTTTCATCAAGAACTCTTGTTTCAGGCAAAATGTTTCCATTTTCAAAGTTAAGAAGCGAAGTTCCCCACAAGCTATCATTGCTTGACCAATCAGGATAGTGATATGTTCCGTCGCTGTCACGGTAGGTGCCGGCGTAGCAAACAACTTCAACCTTTGCTTCTGCCTCTTGATATTCCTTAATTTGATCATCATAGAGATAGAGTGTTTTTTCTTCAGTCGAGCCTTTTTCGGTAACTTTGCACTGCTTAAGATCATCTTTGTTCTTGTAAGGTGACAAAGCTTCATAAACCGGGCCAATGCCAGCAGCAAACATGGACACGCCATAGGTAAACAATCCGCTCAATTCAAAGCCCGCATTAAGGTCTTCGGATTCGTTATACCAACCTTCGCCCGCTTGAGCAGAGCCAACAACTTCTTCCGGTGCCCCACCATTACGATAAACCGAATTTACCAGCGCCAATTCAGAAAGATCGAAGCCTGTTTGGGCATAGGTTTTGCCCAGTTCAGAAAGAATGCTGGTTTCACTTGCAGTAATAATAGAGAAAGCCCAGCAATCGCCCCAAGGATGTTGCTTCTTTACAGGCGTGACCACACTATCATCGCGGTCGCCGTCTCCATTAGGGTCGCGCAAGTCATAGGCGGTGGGTAAAGTCTCAGCTGCAGATTCGCCCGTGCTGGTAAGTACCACCGCGTCATCTGTTGCAAACGAATAGGCGTCATTGGTTAGGTCATCAACGTCCGTGCTGGTAGCTAAAACCTTGGAAGCTTCCGCCTCATCGTTAGTTGCATAGGCAAGCGCAGGAAATATTCCCGAAAGCGACGCAACCAAAATGAATGCGAGCGCTCCATTAAAGAATTTTTGCATGGTGGCTTTTTTCAGCGACAAAGTCTTTCTCTCCTTAGCTTGTCCTTAGCTTGCTGGCTTTTGTTTGGATTTAGGGTCGGCACCTCTCGTGGTTTGGCCGTGGGCTCAGCGTCCCCAGCTTTTGGTTTGAGTTTGAGGCTGACCCCTTAACTTCTGATTTGATCTCAGTGGTGATACCCTGGCTCTTGTTTTCGCCTCGGCGACAACACCCTCAGCTCTCAGCTTGATCCCGTTTAATCCTGGCTTGTTATACCTATTACTTCTTGTAGAAGCCGTTGCTTACTTTATACACATCAATTTCCCATTGACGCCTGTGGCTTTTCGCAACCGTGTCCAGTATTAGCCCCGTTACAAACGAAAGCGCAGAACAGCCAGCCAAAGCAAGCGAGCCAATCATGGTAGGAATACGTGGAACAAGGCCGGTGCTGAAGTAATCAACCAAAACGGGAACAGCGGCAATAACAGCAACAATGAGAAGCAACAGCGCCAACCAACCAAAGAACGCAAGAGGCTTGTAGTCTTTGAACAATGCCGTGATTGCTTTCAAAACCTTAGCGCCATCGCCAAAGGTAGAAAGCTTAGAGTAGCTTCCTTCCGGACGGTCACGGTAATCAATAGGCACATCTTTAATGCGCCAGCGCTTGTCAACAGCATGAATAGATATTTCGGTTTCAATCTGAAAACCTTCGGAAAGCACGGGCATAGTCTTTACGAACACGCGGTTGAACGCACGATAACCCGTCATAACATCATCAAAGGCATAGCCATAAATGACCTTGATAAGCCAGCGAACCAAGTTGTTGCCAAACCCATGAAAGGCGCGGTCGTTCTCTTCGCCATAACTACCATTTGAAAGACGGTCTCCTACCGTCATGTCTGCCTCGTCCTTCATCAAAGGCTCAAGAAGCGCAGGTGCAAATTCTGCAGGATAGGTATCATCGCCGTCTACCATGATGTAATAATCAGCATCAATATCGCGGAACATCTGGCGAACAACATTGCCCTTGCCCTGGCGCCCTTCGAATCGCACAATGGCGCCATGCTTGCGCGCAATTTCGGCCGTATTGTCTTTGGAATTGTTGTCATACACGTAAATATCGGCATCAGGCAGAACGCGCTTAAAGTCATCGACAACCTTACCGATAGTAACAGCTTCGTTGTAACAAGGAATCAAAACAGCAACTTTATCCGACATGAGCACCTGATTTCCTTTTCTTTTATCATGGCCACTTTTGCATTAACTTTTAGCGAATCCGTTTGCTTGGTCGAGACACTTTTAGCCCCTTGTTTTACCTGGCGCTTCGGTGCCTTTACCTGGCGCTTTTTGCTCCTAGACACTGAGACGCTTCCTTGTAGCTCCTCAGTACAGAACCCCGGCGTTATTGCTCCTAGACGCCCTAAGTTTCAAGACACTCAAGCACCAAGCGAACAATACAAACGCTCGTTCGCTCCTGCCCTTTATGCGCCTTCAATATATTTCAAACGCGTAAATTGCAGAATATCATTAATGCAATGTGCAATTATATCAGTCAAGCTGTATTTATACGCTTACCCTACGCCACTTTCA
>CAVABR010000124.1:0-4296 GCA_963586955.1 bacterium | reverse complement strand
TTTTCTGCATGCGCCTGATCAGGCATTATAAAAAGTGTTGCAAATACAAGGCTCAAAAGCGCGCATACGAAAAAAAGACGGCGCGCTGAAGTGCAATTTAGGCGCTTATTGGCGGTAGTTAGCATTTGTTCCTCAATCTATGAAGATCCAGTTTAATCTCGCATAAGTATAGTAGGATGAACACGAATTTGTTATATAAAGTAGCAATGTTCACAAACAAAAATTTTCAGATAAGAGGATTGGAAAATGAGCAACTCAAACACCTTGCCCAGCGACGAAAATACCGCTTTGGAAAAGCGCCAGTCAAAAGGTATGACCCGCCGTGGTTTTCTCTACTTTGCGGGCGTTTCTGCCGCTATCGCAGCATTTTCAAACCCCTTGTCTGCATTTGCGACTGATTTGGTCAGTGCCTCTTCTAACGAAGATATTCCTGAAGGCGAAATCAAAGACGGAATTTTCTACTATCCGGGAACGGGCACCGTCCATGGCGAAGGTGACTATGAAGGAGAACTCAGGAATACGTTCTACTTTAATCAGTCGTTCTTCGAAACTTCCGCTATGGAATATGACCCACATATGGCAACCTTTGCCTGCTGTTTAGCTTTGTCTTCTTTCAGCGCCAACTATGGCGGAAAGAGTGACTATAGTCATAAATATCACAATGCTGAATGGTTCTTCACCCAGCTCAAATGCGAAAGTGGCGTCATTGTGCCAAATGATGGCTTCCAAAAACGCCCCGAACAAGACACGATTGGTCTTATTTGCGCGCATCGTCCCATACTGGTGAATAAGGAAAGATACAACCTGGTTATGCTTGGCATCAGAGGCGCGGGTTACGAACTTGAATGGTGCAGCAATCTTAAACCAGGCAAAGAAGGGAACCACCAAGGCTTTTCTGAGGCAGCCAGCAAAGCGGTTGAATTTTTAAAGGGTTATATCAAAGGACAAGGCCTCACCGGCAAAACAAAAGTTCTTATTGCAGGCTTTTCACGTGCAGCGGCAACAACCAATATGACAGCCGGTGCCATCATCAATGAAGCTATAAGTAGCGGAGCTTCCGTAGAAAAAGAAGAAGATGGCTACGTTTTAGACAGCCTTTTTGAAAACAAGATCAATATCAGCCAAAAAGATCTTTATGCGTACTGTTTTGAAGCGCCAGCAGGTGTCTACGCGCCTACCGATGCCGACAAGCAAACAATGAAGACCCGCTATAAGAACATTCATAGCATTATTAATCCTTGTGACTTGGTTCCTTTTGTTATGCCAACGGAATGGAACTTTGTGCGCTACGGCAATGACCTTAAATTGCCGGCGCCAACTGACGCATCAAAGTTTTCTCTTGCGCAAAGCAGAATGGCAAGACAGCTCAAGAAATTATCTGAAAGCGTTGACTATACCGTAATTGACAGATTCCCTTCTATTAATTACCCCACCGCTTGGATTAAATTGGTCACACTCTTTTCTAAGCACATGCACAGCATGCCTCCGCTCAATCTTTACCTGTCTGACTTCTTTAAGGCGGTAGAAAAAGACCTGGTAGGTTCAGGCGGAAGAAGCAATTTCTATAACGAATTCCAGGAACCTCTTAGAACGTTATATGCGCTCTATTTTGACTTTGACGAAAAAGTAACGGGCGAAGTTAGAAAGATGTTTAACGACAAATCAGGAAACCTCTTCACTGGAGGGCTTGATAAAGTCGAATTCGCGCTTGACGTCTTTACAAAATCAAATGACTACCTCTATTACGATGTTTGTATACGCTTACTGAAAGCCTTCCAAGACACTGACGCAGAAAAAAAGACAAAGCTCAGAGAAACCTGGTATGCCAAATTTAGAGATGCACTCAAGCCAGTTTTAACCGAAAAGCTCTGTAGCTTTATTAAGGAAAACGTTCTGCTTCTTTGCGCCTTTGCCCTAAAATCAAGCGATGTCTTTGTGGTACACACCCCTGGTCTCTGCTTGGCTTGGCTACAAGCAATGGATTCAAACTACGTCAAGTTTCCCATTGTCTACAAAGATGAAAGCAAGGTAGCGCTTTTAACCAGCGCGCAGATCGCGACTGCAAGCAATACTGCAACGAGCGCTTCTGGCACAAATGGCGCGAGCGCAGGCACAAGCGCAGGTGCAGGTGCGTCAGCAAATACCTCTGGCGCAAACAGCGCGGCAAGCGCGAACAACAGTAGCGACAACGCGAACGCTTCTACAAATGGCAATGCCGAAGACTCTAGCTCAACGGCGTCAAATTCGGCTTCGGGCGATTCTGTCAATGGTGGCAGTGACACGTCAGCAAACACGAACAGCGCTCAAAGTGGCTCTGGATCAAACAATGCAAACAGCACAGGCACTAACGCTAACGCGGACGCTTCCAACACAACAGGCGAAGGCGTCTCTAATAGCGCAGGCCAAGCCAATAACGCAAACAATAGCGCTACGCTTACTGCAAGCGCTACCTCTGCTACGCTTCTTGCTTCCGAAGAATCATCCGATGACGCTGGCATTGACTACGACGATGATGACGACTCAAGCGAAATCCTTGAATACGATTCGGCGTATTCTTCCCGTTATCGCAAAGTTCGCTTTAAGGGCGAAGACCTCACGGTTTATGCGCTCGTTGATGGTCAAAAGTACGTCATTTTCGAAAACGACTGCAAAGTAGAACACGAAGATACAACGCTTCCTTTTTCTTACGGCGTAAACTTTGACCTTCAAATGTGTGTTTGGCTTGATGCTTCTACGGAATTCACCTTTGAAGCCACTACATCCAAACTGAATTCGCCCGTTAGATGCGTTGTTTCTCGTCTTGACAATGATCAAGTAGACCCTATTGCGGTCTATGCGTATGAGAGTATCCCAGAAGCATTTGGAGGACTTTCTGATTACAGCTTTACAGTTGCAGAAGATTCTTTCTCATTCTGCGGTCAGAGCCCCGATGGGAACGCATTTGAAAGCGGCACCTGCAGAGGCGAAGGTTACCAAGAAGGTGACGATCCCGACGACAAAACAAACTCCCGTTCGAACGTTACCGATAACGACACCCTGTTCTATACCATCTCATCTAAGACAGAACCGGAAGAAGCAGGCGGGGTTTTTGGTGGTGGCTTGAGCTTGCGTGGAAGTCATAGCCTTTTGTTCCCTATGGAATCAAGCGAAGGCAACTACGAATTTGACTACTGGAGCATTGATGGTGCGCGCGTGTCTAATGATGACCCGGACGTGGAAGTTATCACTGGCGATTCAGGCGATGTGGTACATACTTATAAGGTGCTCGTTGATGCTGATCACGAAGTAGTTGCCCATTATAAGCAAGCATCTGGCGGAAATGACACAAACGGCAACACAAATCAAAGCAATACAGATGCTGAATCTTCTGCGAATACCGAAGGCGGAAACGCTTCAAACTCCACTGCAAAAACGGGTGACAATCTGGGAGTAGCCGGCGCCTTTGCGGTAGGCGCAGCAACCATTGCGGGTGGCGTTGCACTTGCTAATGGCGCCCTTGATACGTTGCAAGAAGATACAGGCGCAGAATAGAAAAACCAAAGGGTTTAGCTTCGCTTTCTCTAACCACGTGAAAGGTTACAAGAAGACGCTATCACGGAATAATCGAAAGACAACCTGCGAAGTTGCAAGAAAACGTTGCTACAGAATAGCTGAAAGACAACCTATGAAGTTGTAAAAAGGCGCTGATACAAAAAGATTGAGAAGCAACGGGTTCGAATTTAGGACGCCATTTTTGGCTTAACATTTGAGTTCCACGCAGGCTGAAAGGTAACCATCCATGAAACTCTTTGGTGGATTAAACATAACATGGCCCAAAACAATATTGTTTGCGCTAGTTGCTGGTATCATTACCGGCCTCGTTGCTTCTATACCAGCAATTGAAAACACTTCGCTTCATGATATTGCTGTTAGCTATGAATGGTGGCTTATCTTTGCTTTTGTGATAGCTTCAAATTCGGAAAAAAGCTGGGAATCAGCACTTAAAACATTCCTGTTTTTCCTTATTAGCCAACCCTTTTGTTTTCTTACTGAAATAGCGCTGGGACACCTCACCATGGATATGGCTTTGTACTACTACGGTTCCATCTGGGGACCAGCTACTATCCTGACACTCCCCGGTGGTTTTATTGCCTACTACATACAAAAGCAAAACATCCTTGGTTGCATCATTTTAGGACTAGGAAACACTATCCAGATACTGATGGGCGTTGCCTATATTGGCCCTCTTGTTCAAAACCCACCCTTCCATCTGATCACCATCTTGGTTTGCTTTGCTTCTGTGATCGTCATGACACT
>CAVABR010000123.1:0-4309 GCA_963586955.1 bacterium | reverse complement strand
TTTAGGATGGCAAGAATGGGTGAGTGATGGCGATATCGCTGGTACTACGGGAAAGAACCTTGCTGTAGAGGCGATCGAGGTGAGGTTGACTGGCGAGTTAGCCGAGAAATATCAAGTTCGATACCGCACCCATGTCCAAGACATTGGTTGGATGGACTGGGTTGAAGATGGCGAAACCGCTGGTACCACAGGTCGTTCGTTGCGCGTAGAAGCTATCCAGTTAGAGTTAGTGCTAAAGAATCCTGATTCTTAGGTGATTGCCCCAACGGCAGATTGATTAAATGTCGTTGGGGCATGACTACATATGTTTATAAAGATGATGCTTTGAATGCGTGGTTGTATTTGCTAGGCTAAAACTGAACAAAATGGGAAATGAGGACATTTTCATGCCTAGCTACCTATACTACAAGCTCTGAAGATTTCGTATATTGAAGCGGACTCGTTCTTCTGAGAGATAGCTTAGTGACTCGTGTCAATATTACGGACGCGAAAATTTGACACGAGTCACTAAAGCGCAGTTGGGGTGGCTCTTATGAAAACGTCAGTGTTATGGTCGCCATTGGTGTAAACGAAGAAGGACATCGAGAAATTATTGGGAGTGCTGAAAGATTCACTGAATCAAAAGAGTCCTGGAAAGAGTTTTTGTTATGGCTCAAAGAGCGAGGACTTTCTGGCGTCAGAATGCTTATCGGAGATAAATGCCAAGGCATGATTGGTGCGCTAAAAGAAGTATTTCCTGAAGCAAAATATCAACGCTGTACGGTTCATTTCTACCGCAATGTATTCAGTAAAATCCCTAAACAAAAGCGAGCGCTTGTGTCAAAGATGCTCAAAGCGATTCGTGCCCAGGAGCCACTTGAAGCATCAGTGGCAAAGGTCGAAGAAGTTGCAGAAAAGCTTGAAAAGATGAAGCTTAAAGAAGCAGCTGAAGTGGTACGAGAAGGATGTCTTGAAACACTAACGTATACATCTTTTCCATTGCAACATTGGAAGCGCATCCGCGCTAACAATGGCATTGAGCGCTTAAATAGAGAGATCAGGCGCAGAACTCGAGTTGTAGGTACCTTTCCAGACGGAAATTCCGCATTAATGCTAGTCACTGCAAGACTTAAATACATTGCCGATTGCGAATGGGGTAAAAGACGTTATCTAGATATATCACTACTTGAAGACGCGAAAGCTAAAGCTTAGTAAAGCCTAGTTCTAAATAAGACCGACAATAGGGTTTGTTTCAAACCGAATTTGCGAAAAACCGTTGGTGATATCAGACTGTCTCTAATTCCTTTGTTACTATTTAAAATCGATATTCAACTTATCCGTATTATTTCAAGGAGGAAAATGAACTATCGAAGCCTGTTAGGAAACTTCTCTGTTGCACTCGTTGCACAAGCAACAGGCCTATTGCTTGGATTTGTTACATCTCTCGTTATTCCAAAAGTTTTAAATATAACCGAATATGGATATTGGCAACTCTTTATATTTTATGCAGGATATGTCGGCCTTTTTCATTTTGGATTGAATGATGGTGTGTACCTTATCCATGGAGGGAAAACGCGAAACACCATAGACAAAAAATCTATTAGCTCTCAATTTTGGTTTTGTGTCACAATTGAAACAATTATCGCGGGTGCAATTTCTTTAATTGCTATCACTAGTACATTCGAATCAGAGCGAATTTTTATTCTGGTAGCAACCGCCATCTACTTATTTTTCAATAATACAACCTTATTTTTAGGCTATCTCTTCCAAGCCATGAACGAAACTAAACTTTTTTCTTACTCAGTAGCAATTAACAATCTCATTCTTTTGCCAATATTCGCAATCCTAGCAGTGCTTAACATTCACGACTTTCGTGTCTATATTTCTTTTTATATCGGAGCAAAAATACTGTCTTTTCTTTTTTGTGTTATAAAAGGTAGAGAGTTAATTCTTTCAAAGAAATATTCTTTTTCAGGGACTCTTAAAAAAGCGTTTGAAAGCATCAGCGTTGGGTCAAAACTCCTAGTTGCAAATTTAGCCTCTATGCTACTCATAGGCGCATTACAATTCTTTATTGACTTTCACTGGGGTGTAGAAGCCTTTGGCAAACTGTCGTTTGCGCTCAGTCTAGTTGCGTTATTTCAAACTTTTGCCGCACAGGCAAGCATGGTTCTTTTTCCTTCTTTACGACAAACGCACGCCGGAGAGGTAACCTCTTTTTTCTCAATAGCGAGCTTGATTTTAGGCTTTCTTCTTCCTGTGGTCTTTGCTCTATATTTCCCTATATCAATAGCACTTAATCTATGGCTTCCGCAATATGAAGAAAGTTTCAAACTATTTGGGCTACTTCTGCCTATTTGTTTATTCGAAAGTCGCATGGATTTAATAGGCGCCACATATCTGAAAGTTCTGCGCAAAGAAGGCAAGCTCCTTAAAATTAATGGTATTTCTTCCGTAATAAATGCAGGATGCGTAATCATCTCAATTTTCATATTTGAATCGATTACCCTAGCTATTATTTCTGTAGATATAATTATTGCTTGCCGTTCTTTGTTTACAGAACACTACATCCGAAAAATCATCAAAGCCCCTGTAGATCACATGGCTTTTTTTACAACTCTGTTTTCTGCCCTTTTTATTGTTTCGCATCTTTTATTTCCTTCAGAAATCACCTTTTTCATTTCATTAATCACCTATCTAGTTTTTATCATCATACAACGCAAAAAAATCATCTCTATAAAAAGTCTTTTTAAGAAAACAAACTCGCCTGAGACAACCAAATAAGCGAACAGCATTTGGTCACAAAGATCAAGTCTTCAATTGTTAATAAAACAAATATAATAGAGTAGCTGATCAATAAGAGAATGGTTTTTCTTGATTTAGTGCAACAGCCTAGGCCATGTAAAAAATATCTGCGTGGCTATTGACTATAAAGACCCCTTATAAACTGTTTTCTTCGCGTTGAAACTGAAAGGACAAAACATGAATCGTATTCTCCACGTGATAGGGTGTATGGATCGTGGTGGTGCAGAAACACTAATAATGAACTTGTATCGAAATATAGATCGCTCAAACATTCAGTTTGATTTTCTAGTCCATACTCAGGTGGAGAGCGACTATGATCAGGAAATTAAATCATTGGGAGGAAAAATTTATCGAATTCCTTTGTTTTCGGGCATAAACTACTTTGCATACAAAGCAGCATGCAAGAAGCATTTCGATGCCCATCCTGAACATAAGATTGTTCATGGACACATTGGAAGTACTGCTGCTATTTATCTCAAAGAAGCAAAAAAACACGGATGCTACACTATCGCTCATAGCCACTCAAAAAATTTTGATACTGGCATTAGAAAACTTGCTTTTTCTGTTTTGTCTTATCCAACGCGAAATATTGCAAATTTTTTCATAGGGTGCTCAGACCAAGCAGGAATAGATCGTTACGGGCTAAAAGTTGCACAAAGCCAATCATTTATTGTATTAAAAAATGGTATAGAAATAGAAAAATATACATGCACAGAACGCCAGCATCAAATAGCAAAAGCAAACTTTGGATACTCTGAAATTCCCGTATTTGGACATGTTGGTCGTTTTGTAGAAGTTAAAAACCATAAATTTCTGATAGATGTATTCAAAAAAGTGAAGGCTGTTCTTCCCCAAGCAAAATTATTGCTCATTGGAAGAGGCCCCCTCGAAGAAAGTTTAAAGGATTATTCAAAAAAACTTGGCTTAACAAATGATGTTGTATTCCTTGGATTATGCAATGATGTACCTGCCTTTTTAAGTATATTGGATGTTTTTGTTTTTCCTTCAATAAGCGAAGGATTGCCCGTTTCTGTCATTGAGGCACAGGCTTCAGGTGTACCCTCGATTGTTTCTACTGGAGTAGACAAAGAAGCCTGTTTGCTTTCGAGTACAAAACAGCTTGCGCTGAATGAGGGTATTGAATCATGGGCTTCGGAAGCAGTTTCTTCATATCGCAACCTTCGCGAATGGAAAAACGTTGAAGATATTATTCGTGATAAGGGGTTTGATATTAAATCATCAGCAGAGCAATTAGTAACCATTTATGAAAACGCACTAAACGAACTGGGAACTAAATGAAACTATTATCCGCTGAAGAAATCAGACAAATCGAATTGGATAAATTGTGTAAAAAAATAACCTAACCTACTACTTAGCTTTTGGAACCTTACTTGGCGTTGCGCGACACAAGGGTTTTATTCCTTGGGATGATGATATTGATGCAATGATGCCTCGAAACGATTACGAAAAATTTTTAAAAAGTTTCAATGCGTGGAACCCTATACCTTATTACAAACTACAAGCT
>CAVABR010000122.1:0-4342 GCA_963586955.1 bacterium | reverse complement strand
GGCTTCCATGTTTGAAGGCTGTGGCGCGCTTGAGCAAGCCGGCGACATTTCCCAATGGAACACTGCAAACGTCACCAACATGACGTCCATGTTCAAAGACTGCGCAAAACTCAAAGAAGATTGCTCTGGTTGGAAGGTAGACAAAGTAGGAATCAACCACAAAGACTTCGACACAGGCGCTCCTGGAATCCAAGCTCCTTGGGATGAAGACTTGGACTTTAGCAAGTTCACGGTTGATACCAGCGCAAAAACCTATGCATTTAAGCAAATCACGCCAACCGTAACCAGCACTGACTACACCAAAGGTACTGACTACGAAGTAGTCTACGGTGCAAACAAAAACGCGGGAGAGAACGCAGGCACCATCACCATCAAAGGCCTCAACAAACATGGCGGTGAGCAAACCTATACCTTTACTATCAAACAAAAAGCACTCATGATTAACTGGGGTAGCGAGGCAACTTTTGCCTATGACGGAAATCCTCATGCGCCAAACGCAAACTTTGAGGGCGCCATTGAAGGCGACGAAGTAAACCTCACCATAAAAGGTGAACAAACTAATGCAGGAATCTATATCGCCGTAGCAAAAATTGATAATGCCAACTACGCGCTTGTGTTGGATTATAAAAAAATATTTGTCATTACTAAAGCCAAGGTTGTTGTTTCGGGGATTGTTGCCAAGAGCAAAACTTATGATGGCACAACTGATGTGGAACTCAACTTTGACAATGTTGAGCTTAAGGGGAAAGTAGACACCGATGACCTTAGCGTCACGGCAGAAGGAGCTTTTGAGAATGTAAGAGCAGAAGAGGGCAAGAATGTTTACTTCTCTTCCATTAACATTACGGGAAAGTCTGTTGATAACTACGAACTTGCAGAGCAAGGACAACAAACAAGCGCTACGGCAGATATTTATCAGCTCGTAGCTGAAGTTGGATGGGGCAACACCAGACTAACCTACAATGCCAACTCTCAACTTCCGCAAGCTTATGTCAAAAATACGGTATCGGGCGATACCGTGAAGGTTACGGTTGCAACCAAAGATGGATCAGACGCCATTAAAATAGGTACCTATGAAGCTGTCCCGACTGACCTCAGTAACTCCAACTACAGCCTTCCCGAAGATGTCCAGACGCAACAATTTACCATCAAAAAAGCTTCTATCTATGTCAAAGATCCTATCAGGGCATATACGAAAGAATATGACGGAACCACTGATGCCAGGATTGACCTTTCACAGGCTGAGATTACGGGCGTTATAGGCAGCGAAGACGCAAGGGTTGGCGCTAAGGGCACGTTTGAGGATGCTAATGCGGGTAAGGATAAAAAAGTTTTTATTACGTATAGTATTTCAGGTCAAAACGCAAACAACTATGAAGTAGATATATTATCTTCAGCAATGAGCACTACGGGAACCATTACTCGAGCTCCTATTGAGAGAGATAAGATCAGCATCTCTTCTGAGGGCGCCACCTATACTGGCAAACAGGTAACTCCTCAAGTTATCATCGAGGGTTTAACGCAAAATACCGATTTTACCGTTGCCTATGGCGAAAATATTAATGCTGGCGAAAACGCTGGCAATGTAATGGTTAACGGTATAAATAATTATACTGGCCAGAAAGTTAAAACCTTTGATATTGTCAAGGCAGACCCAAGCTACACTCTTCCACAATCGTTCAGTGCGGAAGAGGGAGATGTCATAGGTGATATCGCCTTGCCAACACAGGCAAGTGGAACCTTAACTTGGAACAATCCATCCCGATCCGTTGGCAATGTGGGCGAACATGTATTCACGGCCACTCTTACTCCAAATGACACCAGCAATTACAAAACAATTACCGTTGATATTACTGTTACCGTTTCACAAGCTACACCAGCATTTGCTGTATATTCAAATACCGACCACAGCCTTTCTTTCTACAAGCGCTCTGAAGTGCCAACGGAAGGTAGTACTTTCGAAAATAAAGAAGTAACTGCGGTATATGAAAACATTGAGACCGAAAGCTACACCACAAGACTTGCTCCTTGGTCTAGCCAATATATAACAAATGCCACGGTAGTAGACGAAGGTATTCATCCGGTATCTACCGCACGATGGTTCCTTTCTTCTTATTATTCTTCACTGGAATCAGCACCTCTTCAGAAAGCAGAATTAAGCAAGCTTGATACTTCAAGAGTAACGGACATGACTTCCATGTTTGAAAACTGCGATAGTCTTACTTCTGTGGGTGACATTTCTCAATGGAACACCAAAAAAGCAACAAGCATGGCGGGCATGTTCGAGAATTGCGCCGTCCTTGCTTCTGCTGGTGATATTTCTCAGTGGGATACCAGCAATGTTGCAAACATGACAGCTATGTTCGAAAACTGTAAAAAACTGGACGCAGATTGTTCCTATTGGAATGTAAAAAATGTGGGAGACAAGCATGATGGCTTCAAAAGTAATGCCCCTGAGGTGTTGTCCCCCTGGGATCCAAAGACAGCTTTTGCGGTATATTTTGATTCTGATGGTAGCCTTAACTTCTACAAACGCGTGAAAGCGCCAGAGAAGGGTGATACCTTCGATGGAAAAACAGTAACGGCCGTATATTCAGATATTGAAACCAGCACTTACTCCTATGATGAAAAGGTTCCTTGGAATAGGTATCACTATGATATTGAATCGGTAAAAGTTGTTGATGAGGGCATCGCGCCCGTAAGTACCGCATTCTGGTTTAGTCATTGTGAGTATTTAACTTCTGTTGATCTGTCGAAGTTGGATACTTCTAACGTAACGCTTATGACGGGAATGTTTGAGAATTGTTTTAAGCTTACCTCGCTTGACGTTTCGAACTTCAATACTTCAAACGTGACAAACATGATTGGTGTATTTATTGCTTGTTCAAAACTTGAATCAATCCAAGGCCTTCAAAATTGGGATACTAGTAACGTGACCGATATGAGGGAAATGTTCAGATATTGCACTCAGCTTAAATACATTTCCGTATCAGGCTTCAACATGACAAACGCCCCTGCGGTAGAAGGAATGTTTGATGAGTGTTCGAGCCTTCCTCGCCTCGATCTTTCCAATTGGGATGTTTCAAGTATCAAAAGTCTGTATTGCATATTCCGAAATTGCGAGTCTCTTATCAGTATTGGGGATGTATCTGGGTGGAATACCGGCAACATAACCAACATGTCCAGTACATTCCTGAACTGCTCAAACCTTAGAGCAGATTGTTCGGACTGGTTTGTAAGTAATCTTTCCAGCGATATGCATTCAAGCTTTAACGAAAATGCTCCATACGTTATATCTCCTTGGGATAACCCTGTCTTTGCGGTGTATTCGGCCGATGATAGTAGTCTTTGTTTCTATAAAGCTAAAGTGCCTGAACCTGGCAGTAACTTTAGAGGAAAAACGGTGACCGCGGTATATACCGACATAGAAGAGCATGCCTCCTACAGAGAAGACCTTGTTCCGTGGGCGAAGATTCGCGGTTCAATTAGCAGGATAGAAGCTGTTGATTATGGAATATCTCCAATAAGCACTGCAAATTGGTTTAATGGATGCGGAAATGTAACCTCGGTCAACTTGATAAGATTCGACACGTCTAGACTCACTGATACCTCTTCAATGTTTGCTAATTGTTCCAATTTGGATAGCGTCGATCTTTCTTCTTGGGGTAACAGCAAGGTGACCGATATGAATCGGATGTTTTGCAATTGCAGTAAGCTTAAATCGGTCAACCTTTCGAATTTTGACACCTCTCAAGTAACTGATATGAGCTATATGTTCAACGAATGCGAAGCTCTTGGTCAACCTAGCGTGTCAGGCTTTAATACCTCAAAAGTAAAGAACATGCGCTCTATGTTTAGTAACTGTAAATCGCTTTCAAATTTGGATCTTTCCAAATGGGATACCTCGCAGGTGACCGATATGGCTGAGATGTTTACTGCTTGCACAGGGCTTTTAAATGTTTCTTTAGGAAACTTCAAGACATCACGCGTCACCGACATGAGTTACATGTTTTATGATTGCCGTTGCTTGGGAAAAGTAGCTATTGAAGGTTGGGATGTCTCAAGCGTTGTCAATATGAATAGAATGCTTTACTCATATTATTCGGAGCTAGACCTGAGTGGCTGGAATGTTTCGAATGTTAAATACCATGAATCATTTACGATCTATTCAATGAAAGGAACCATTATAGAGCCGAATTGGCCTTCATAAGGAAAACGTTACGCGTCGCCCACTTAGTGAATTCGGCCAGATTAAGCACGCAAAACCATCTACATCGATGAGGTGGGAAAAAGGGGGAGGAGCGCTTGCGCTATGGAAAAAGTAGCAGATGACAAGCGAAAA
>CAVABR010000121.1:0-4411 GCA_963586955.1 bacterium | reverse complement strand
TTGCATTATCGATTGTTGCGGTTGCTGTATAAGGAGCATCGCTTGCATTGGTTTGAGCTCCTCCTACAGTAAGCTTAACTGTATCGCCTTCAAAGTAGCCATCTATTTTTGCGCTTGGTGCGTGAGGTTCTCTGTTATAAGTAAAGGTTGTTTCAGTGCCCCAGGTAAGCGTAAGCTCTTTTTGATTGATAATAAAGCTATGAGTAGCTTCTGCAGGAAGCTTATAGTTTTCATTATCAAGCGCTGTTGCAGTTGCCGTGTAAGTACCTGCATCAATCTTTGCACCTTCTACGGTAACGTTTACTGTATCACCCTCAACAATATTTCCTGCCTCAGCTTTTGGTGCTTGTTCTTGTTTGTTATAAGTAAGAATGTCTTCTGACCAGCTAAGCGTTACTTCTCTTTGATTGATAGTAAAGCTTTGAGTTGGATTATCAGGAAGTTTGTAGTTAGCATTATCTATTTTTGCCGTTGCGGTGTAAGCTTCGTTGCTTGCGTTAGTTTCCGCGCCATCAATGGAGAGCTTCACTGCATCAGTACCAATAACGCCTGAAATCTTTGCGTTTGGCACATGCGGTTCGCCGTCATAAGTAAAGGTTGCTTCACTATCCCAAGTAAGGGTGAGCTCCTTTTGATTAATAGTAAAGCTATGAGTAGCTTCTGCGGGAAGCTTATAGTTTGCATTATCAAGACCCGTTGCAGTTGCGGTATAAGTGCCCACGTTGGTTTGGGCGCCTTCTACGGTAACGTTTACCGTGTCACCTTCAACAAGATTTTCTGCCTCGGCAGTTGGGGCTTGAGGCTGTCCGTTATAGGTAAAACTATCACCTGACCAAGCAAGACTTACCTCTTTTGGTGCAATAGTGAAGGTATAAGTCTTTTCTCCCTTGTAGTCATTAATTCCTTTGATAGTGACGGTACCTTCTCCAGCGTTTTTGTTTTCACCGTAAACCACTTCAAAATCAGTACCTTGTTTATAAGCGCTACTGGTTACGGCAGGTTTAATTTGCTCACCGTTGTAAGCAAGACTTTCGGTATCAACGCTGAACTTATTGAAATCAAATGCTTTATTGATGCTGATCTTGAGGTCAAGCTCAATGCTTGTATTGCTGTTGCTCTTAACTTGTTCAAGCACGGAGGCGGGGATAGTTTTTCCGTCCCAGGTGCCTTTAGCAGAAGATCCTGACTGAACTGTTTCGTCCTTAATGCTGGCATTCCAGCCGGTTAATTCATCGGGCGCTTGAACATTATTGATATAAATAGCAACGCCTGAACCATTATTGATAGCAAGGTCGTTACTAATAACGTTTCCTTGGCTATCTACTACGACATTACTGGTGCCAGTAATCCCCTCAAGATATTCTTTAGCAAACGCATTACTTTTACTAGCAAACATGCCAAAACATGCGCACGCAATAAGTGCGGTAATAACCGCAACAATGATAGTCTTACGTTTAGCAGAAGTGAGGTTTTCTGAAGAAGAACCTGCTGGCGTGCCCGTCTTTGTACTAGCGAAGGCGCCTGCACTCATAAGACTTCTGCTTTTCACAATGACATATACAGCCCCAGCAAACAGAACAACAATGCCCACGATGAGCCATATAAGCACATCCCCCGTAAGAACACTTGAAGAAGCACCACCTGAAGTTGTGGTTGATGTGGTAACAACAGTAGATGTACCACCACCAGCACCTCCACCCGATGCTCCCCCTTGCAAAGTGATAGTCATGGTGCCATCAATTGTTTGGAACGCTTCATCGGCAAAGGCCAACTGAGGCATACACACCACAAAAGCAAGCAATGCTAGAACTGACGTAAGCGCGCCACTCACAACAGAGCGCACAGATTTCGCCCTGAACTCAAATCTACAAGTCTTAGATCCCATGACTTCCTCCCTATGTTCTTCTAAGAGCTCGCCCCTACAAAGCTCGCTCTAGTAAAAGCATTCATTCTTTCAAAACTGCTCTTACAAAATCAGATTCCCTTACTTAAATTTTGCTCTTTGCGTTGCAAGCCTCTAAATGTTCACTTAAATCTTCCACACAAAGGCTAATATTTTTAAAGTCTAAGCTTCACGCAAAGAACTTATCGATTGTTGTTTTTTAGGATTGATGTTTGCGCCAAAAAAGCGCACTCCTCCCCTGTTTCGATTTAGTTAAATTTTAATATAAATTTGAGATAAAACAACCAGGTGAACACCTGAAGTACGCATTTAATTTCATAGGACAATTATCTGAGACGGACTTAGGGAATATTTCTGCCGAAAAAAGTAGTGTGTTAAATGAAAGCGGTCGTATAAGACAAAAGCTACCTCCATTATCGAGCAATAATGAACGCGCCTAGCCTTTTGTTGAAAGCTAAGCGCGTTCCTTTAAACGCGTTTCTATTTTGTTAGAAGCTCATCCAAAAGCCTTGCTCCTTATCTAAATGCCAATTACATTCGATTAAAGAAATTTAGCAGGAGCCTTTAAGCCTGGCGCATCATAATTAAAATTATCCCATTTAGTAACACTACCAACAGTCCAACCAGAACAATCTGCCTTAAGGTTCTTGCATTTAAAAAACATTCTTTCCATAGTCATTACATTTTTTGTTTCCCAGGAAGCTAATTCAGTCTCTGAAGCAAATTCCAATGCCCAACAGTTAGAAAACATATTCCGCATATTTTCTACCTGACTGGTATCAAAAGATGACAAACCATTAATAGAGGAAAGTCTATAGCAGTAATAAAACATGCCATTCATATTTGTTACCTTCGAAGTATTAAACCCTGAAACATCAAGCGAACTTATTAGTGCATAGCTAAACATACATTGCATAGTGGTTACCTTGGAGGTGTCTAAGTTTGAAAGGTCTGCTGAGCTTAAAGCTTTTGCGTAATAAAACCAATACGCCGTACTTTCTGGTTGAATTCCTTCATCAACAACGTTAACTGTTTTTATCTGGTCTCGAATGTTATACCAAGGAACTTGATTTCCTCTAGTGTATGTACCCTTATCAAATCCTTCATATATCTCAGTAACAGACGAGCCATTAGAAGTTATCTCTTCTGAGGATGGCTTTACGCGATTGTAGAAATTGAGCGAATTGTCATCTGACGAATAAACTGCGTAAACTGACTTATTTACTACCGAAAGCGTAATACTAATGCCAGTAACTTCTTCATAATTAGCAGTATCAGCAGGGATAAATTTAGCAGTACGGGTGATTTCACCAACGGTGTCAAATTTTATTGAGGTATCACCTTCCCAAGTGAAGGTGCCGGGGACATTAGGTGCTACCTGTGCTGGAATAGAAACTTCCGCTAACGTCTGTCCCACTGATGCTGTAACGCCAGTAGGTTCTACAACAGCTGGTTTTGCTTTTGCAATGTCGAAGTTCAAAATGTGGGAATCAGTATAGTTACCTATTCCCGATACGGTAACACTACCAGCATTCGAACCAGCGGAAACGTTGTCACCGTAAGAAACGGTAAAGTCAGTGTTTTCTACTAAACCTTCGATAGAAACTGTTGGCCTAAGTTGGCTACCGGTATAGGTAGTACCTTCTTTAGAAATTGTCACTGTCTTTGAAAGAATTGAAGCTTGATGGATATCAAAGGTCTTGGTTTGGCTTGAGGTGTAGTTACCTTTTCCAATTACGGTAACCATACCAGCATCAGCACCGGCAGTTTTGTTATCACCATAAGCAACCTCAAAATCAGTACCTTCAACTAAGCCGTCGATGGTGACCTTGGGCTTTAACTGATCTCCAGTATAGGTAGTGCCTTCTTCAGAAATTGTTACTGTCTTTGACTCAATAGAAAAAGGCTTAATGGTGAAGGTGTAGGACTTTTCGCCCTTGTAGTCACCAATGCCTTTGATGGTAACGGTGCCGATGCCTGCGTTGATATTTTCACCGTAGGTTACTTCGAAGTCTTCATCGCCGTAAACAAGGCTTGTGACTGATGGGGTAATTTGCTGACCAGTATAGGTATAGTCTTTAGCACCTTCTCCTATAAGGAACTCGTCAAAATCAAGAGGAGTCTTAGCATCCTCAACATTCATAGTGAAGGTGAGTTCAGCATAACCGTTGTTGTTTTTGAGCTGTTCAAGAAGCGTTGCTGGAATAGTTGAGGCATACCACTCACCTTCTGCAACAGCGCCGGATTCAATAGTTTTATTGGTGATGTCTGCATTCCAATCAGAAAGATCTGCCGGAGCCTCAATGCTTTTCACGATGATAGCTTCATCTTCACCGTTAACAACCGTGATAGCGTTGCTTAGTACGTTGCCATCTTCGTCAACCACAACGGCACTGCTACCAAAAATATTGCTCAAAGTATCCTTTGCGAAGGCAACGCCTTTGTTGGCATGTATTCCAAAGCACATGCAAGCAATAAGTGCAGTAACAACTGCAACAATAATGGTTT
>CAVABR010000120.1:0-4419 GCA_963586955.1 bacterium | reverse complement strand
TCGCGATCAAATTCGCAATCAAACCAAAGGCGCTCAGCCAAAGCTACTTGGTTGAGCAACAATTCAACACCACCAATAGTTTCGCAACCAATCATGCTTGCGTCTTCCAGAAGGCGCGTCTGACGCGGATTGTAAATGCTGTCAACTACCAAAAGATTGGAATGGATAAGAGACGCATCAAGCGGTGTCCTAAATGCTTCGGGCGAAGACCCAATGCGCGTAGCATTGCAGAACACATGCGCATTAGCTACTAGATGCCTAAAAGCATTGGGCTTAGCGATGTCGTAAACTTCTATAACGCTGGCCGTTTTTTGAGACAACTGGTCATAGTGTTCCTTTGCCTCTTCAACATGTTCGGCGTTGGTAAGAATGGTGATATGTTCAGCGCCCTCTATAGCAGCTTGCGCGGCATAGGCAGGGCCTTCGGCTTGAATATCGGCGATAATAATGCGCTTGTCAGTAACGAAAAACCCGTGCTGTCTGAGTGTGTCGGTAAAGCTTAGGGCGTCGGTGTTGTAGCCTACTGCTAGGCCGTCTTTGTGCATAACGGTGTTGACCGAGCCAATCATTGCAGCCGTGGTAGAAATTTTGTCCAAGTAAGGGATGATGGCATTTTTGTAAGGCGCCGTCACGTTGTAGCCAACATAGCCAAAGCACTTAAGACCCTTCACGGCAGCTTCTAATTGGTCAGCGGTTACTTCGTTTGCAAAATAGACCGCATCAATTCCCAAATGCTGAAAGGAAGCATTGTGTATTGCGGGCGAGAGTGAACGCTTTGTGGGGTTTCCAATAAGGGTCAAGGCTTTTGTATGTCCTGAAATGGATGTTTTCATTAGATCTCGTTTTCTTTCCATCGTTGAAAATTTGGCAATTCAATACCAAAGCGCTCAAGCACCTTGGCTATTACATGATATTCCATAGCCTCTAGCGTTGCAGGCTGTAAATAATACGAAAGCATGGGCGGAATAATATGAACGGAAGGCAACATTGAAAGATCCGCAAGATTGCGAAGATGAATAGGGCTCATGGGAGCCTCACGCGCACACAAAACCAGCGGACGCTTTTCTTTAATGGTGACGTCCGCTGCGCGCAACAGCAGATTGTCCGAATACCCGCTTCTGATTCCCGCGATAGTTTTCATGCTTGCGGGAAGGATGATCATGCCTTCTGTTCTGAAGGTGCCACTTGCAATGGGGGCGGCAATATCGTCAATGTCAAAGGTGTGATTGGCCAGCGATTGATAGTAGCTGAAGGGTTTTTCGTCCTCCAGCTCAATGGTGCGCTGGGCACTTTTGCTTGCAACAAGGCAGGTCTCAAAACTGTCCTGAGTTTTGAGAATCTCAAGACAGCGTCGCGCAAGGGGAGCCCCGCTTGATCCGCTTATTCCAAGTATGAGTCGTTTTTTTGCCATTATGTTTGCCCTTTGCTTGCAGGCTTTTGCCGGTTTACTCATTCATTGTGCGAAGGTTGCGTGCGTTGCGCAAGTTTGTAATCCTAATGTGATCCGCAAGCTTATAGCTTTCGTGTGCGTGCACCTTTCGCAACTTTTGCGCAACACACGTTCGCTACATTTACGCTCTGCGCAACGCGCAACTTCGCATCCTTCTTACGCTTCAAAATCCTTCACCCAGTGCTTGGGGTCAACCTCTTTGAAGGTGCAGCGCTTAAAGCGATTCTTCTGATCAAAAGGAACAGTGCAATCGAAAATGGTTTTGCATGCAATTCCCGCATCCCTAATAGAAGGTGAAATACTTGGCGAATTTGACGGATCCAAAGGATGACAGCGCACACCAGGAATAGTGATGATGTCCGCATCTCCTTGGAATCGCGTATTCATAGCCCAAAGCACATCGTTGAGGTCAAACGGATCCACATCTTCGTCAACCAAGAAAACGTGCTTCAATTCGCTAAAAGCCGAAAATGCCAACAGCGCCATTTGACGTTGTCTTCCCTCATCAGAAGGTACGGATTTCTTAACCTGCAGAACGGCCATATACTTTCCGCCACCCGGGGATGCGCAGTACACATTAAGGAGCTTGCCCGGCATAGCTTTTTCGATCATCTGAATGATGCTGGCTTCAGTAGGAATGCCGGCCATGCTAACGTGCTCTTCGCTAGGTCCTATGCAAGTTTGCATGATAGGGTTCTTGCGCGTGGTAACAGCCTTAACTTTTATGATGGGCACCGCGGGGTTTGCCGGACCAGTATAGCCCGGGAACTCTGGCATAGCTTTTCCGGTATGAGTGTTTTGGTCTTCTTCTACGCGAATATGAGGCAGAAGTTCACCCTCAATGACATATTCAGCGTTGGCAATACAGCATTCATTGATGGTAAGGCAGGGTGCCAATTCAACTGCTCTGTTTCTGAGGGCACCGGCAACGTTGAGCTCATCGTAGCCCAGCGGGGTTGTAGGTGGCTCAAAGCAGGTTGCCAGTTCAATGGCAGGGTCTACGCCAATGCTGATGGAGATGGGGAGGGGCTTATCAAGCTTTTCGGCTTTTTCGTAGAATGCCCCAATGTGGCGTGACCCCGGAACCATATAGATTGAAATCTCATCTTTGCCCTGAAGACAGAGACGATGAATGGTGATGTCAGATTCACCTGTTTCAGGATCTGATGCATAGGCCATGCCAAGCGTGATGTAGGGACCGGCGTCCTCGGGCGTGTTAGTGGGGGCTGGAACCAGTTTTCTTACGTCAAAGTCTTCATCCGTTGCCTTATAGACTATCTCTTGGCATAAGGGCTGCTTGTCAGTGACTACCGGCGGGATAGGGTTAAGAACCGCTTCATTGAGTAAAAAGCCCAAGCGCTTTGGGTCAGCGTCAAGAAGGCTGGCAACGCGCTTTCTGCTGGCTAAAAGGCCAATGATCACGCGTGCGTCGGGGTGACCTTTAATGGAGTTGAAAATCATGGCCGGGCCCTCTTTGGTAGGACGAGGCACCGTGCCACCCGCGCCAATGTGGCGATACACCGCGCAGAGTTCCGCCTCGGGGTCAACTTCAACGTCGGTTTCTATAAGCTGGCCGGGGATGCTTTCTAAAAAAGAAAGAGCCGACCTTAGATCGAAAATTTCGTTTGCGTCATTCATAACGTCTCCTCTGTATTGTTTAGCGAGCACCTGGGGCTTTAGCTCGCTTTTGGCGAATGTTCGCGGTGCGCTTTTTTGTAGCTGGCGCGCGCGTTCACTACTTGTGCGCTTTAGCTCGCTTTTGGCGAATGTTCGCGGTGCGTTTTTGCAACCGGCGTGTCCAGCCCGCGACAAACCTGCGCATTTAGCCTGCGCGCTCAATCCGTTCGTCCGGCTCGCTCAGCCTGCGTCCAATCCGCGTGCCTTCGCGCCCAGCCCTTGCGCCCGCGTTCTAACCCCGTTCCTTAACACGCAAAAGTACGGCGTTCACCAGCTCATCCGCGCAACTTAATAATGATTCTACTTGCGCCTTTGTGGCCGAGTCAACGTGAATGCCACACGTGCAACTAACTACACAGTTAAGCTCGGTCGATAGGCGCTTTGCCACTCGTGCGCCAACTTGATCATCCATGTGGCCCGTTCGGTTTAAGCACGAAACCGTGGCACTTATACCTTTACCAGTAAGCGAAGGGCGCGGAACAGCCATCACGCAACATCCAACATGAGCAACCCCGCCACAGATGCATACTGACAAATCTTCGCCCATGAAAACCACGTCAACTGAAAGCGTGCAAACCTCATGAGTTAATTCAAAATGCATACCTCTCCTTCTCTCTTTGCGTTATTGTATAAGCTGACATGTGGGTTAGCCAATAGATTCCGCTCATTTCTAAGAAAGGGTCAAACCAACACAAACTATGCCAGCATTTTCAGAAGAAGATATTCACAAAGTTCGCGAAGCAAATGACATTGTTGAGTTGTTTTCTGAGCGCACAACGTTGCGCCGTCGTGGCAGAGATTTTTGGTGTTGTTGCCCGTTTCATCAAGAGAAAACTCCTTCGTGCAAAATTGACCCTGCAACCCAAACTTGGCACTGCTTTGGTTGTGGGGAAGGTGGGGACGTCATAAGCTACGTGCGCAAGCTAGACGACGTTGGCTTCGTTGACGCCATTCGCTTTTTAGCGCGAAGAGCAAACATTGAAATCAAAGAATCGCCCGAAGCCCAGCGCACGTTTAGCAAGAAAGCGCGCCTCAAAGAAGTATGTGGCGAAACTGCGCGTTATTATCACACGCTTCTCATGCGCTCAACTATAGAAGGCGTCCAGAGCGCGCGTGACTATTTGGCCAACCGCGGGCTCGGTGGTGAAATTCCTAACCTTTGGGAATTGGGCTATGCGCCGGGCAAGAACAGCTTGGTTTCACATTTGGCGTCCCTTGGATATACCGCCGAAGAGATGATAGAGGCCAACGTGGCAGTCGGCGCGAAGGGTTCGCGCTCCGGCGCGCACGGC
>CAVABR010000119.1:0-4538 GCA_963586955.1 bacterium | reverse complement strand
AAGTTTGAAAACGCTGAGCGCTTCTCGTCTTAACCTCTTCTGATTTGCTCTGATAGTACACACTCATTAAGCTGAGCAACACCCTACAAATCCCAAGGCGAGATTACCCCGCTTGCATTTCCTTTGAATCCTTCGTGATTTACCACATTTCCAACATCCCAAGCAGTGCAATCCAAATTAAGAGACTCACAGCGATAGAACATATAGCTCACATCCTGAAGACCGCTTGTAACCCAACAGGGAGCAAGATGAGCATCAGCGCCCTCAATACTCTCAAGTTTCGTGCAAGAATTAAACATATTGCTTGTATTAGTTACACTGCTTCCAACAAGATCTGACCCATCAAACGTAACAAGATTATTGCATGATGCAAACATGCTCGACAGATCAGTCGCTTGTAAAGCACCAAGATTGCTTATATGAACTTCAGTAAGATTGGTACAACCCTGGAACATACTTTTAGCTGTTCTTAAGCTGTTTGCCTGACTCATTCCGTTAAACATAGAAAGATTGGTGCATTTGTAGAACATGAAGCTCATGTTCTCTACCTGATTTGGAGACCAATTCGCTATATCTGGAACGCTCTGTATAGCACTTTCGCTAAACATGTAGCTCATGTCTTTTACGTTTCTAACATCAAAATTAGACAAATCAAGATAAGTAACGCCTGAACCACTAAACATATAAGACATATCTGTTACGTTTGAAGTATCCCAAAGCGAAACATCAGCTTTCAACAAGCTACTACAGTCTTGGAATGTAGATTTCATGCTTACAACTTTTGAAGTATCTAACTTTGATAGTCCTTTTATCTCAGTTACTTTGTTAAATCCATTAAACCAAGATTCCATATTTGTGGGAGATATCCCCTTATCAGCAATTTCAATGGTTTTGATATTAGAGCCCCAAAAACGCCAAGGAATAATTTCTTCGGTTGTAAGTTCTACATTGCTATATACCGTTGTTGCAGTTTTTCCACGGTAGGTGCTTCCACTTTTAGGTATCTCACTGTCTTTATAAAACGTTAGGCTATAGTCGTCATAAGAAGCTATCGCAAAGGTGAAATCACCCCAAGGAGCCTTCACTTTATACGTATTGTCGTTAAATCCTTGGTGATTGTTTTCTTCAACCTTACCCACATTCCAATTTGTACAATCTGCGCTAAGAGCTGAGCAATTACAGAACATATAAGACATGTTGGTAGCACTATGAGTGTTCCAGTCAGACACGCCTTCGATTGAAACAAGCTTTGTGCAATCAGAGAACATGCTGTTCATATTTTGAACCTTGGACGTATTGAATATTGAAAGATCAAGTGTGGTTACGCCGGTTTCTGCAAACATGCACTCCACGTTTGTTACCTTTGATGTATCAAGATTTGATACATCAACCGAAGCCAACTGACTGCATCCATAAAACCAGTATGCCGTACTTACGGGAGCAATACCGGTATCAGCAACCTTGACCGAAGTGATAGCTGAGCGTTTTGTAGCCCAAGGAACTGCCTCGTTGTCATATGTAACAGTTTCGCCATTCCAATATATTTCAGTTACGGTTTTATTCTCAAACTGGTCGCCAACACTTGGAGTACTGGTGCGTTTATAGAAACTGAGGCTACTATCATCGGCCGAATATACCGCAAATGATATCCCTTCATCCCATGGCGATTTCACATTAGGCGCATTCTGATTGAAGTTTGCATGAAGGTTCTTTCCAACATTCAATACGTTCCAAACACTGCAATCAGCGCTCAGCGCATAACAGTTGTAAAACTGCAAAGCCATGTTTTCTACCTGGCTGGTATCCCAGCTTTCCAAACCTTCAACCGAAGAAAGGTTTGTACAGTTATAAAACATACAAGTCATATTTTTAGCGCATGAAGTGTCAAAATTAGACAGATCAAGTGTGGATAGCTTGATGCTGTTAAACATATGACTCATGTTTACGGTATTAGAGGTAATGAGTTTTGATACGTTTAGCGAATCTACCTGTTTGAAATCATTAAACCAATGCGCCGTGCTTACCGGAGCAATGCCGTCATCAACAACTTCTACCGACGTAATCTCTCTACGGTGCTGGTTCCATGGAAGAGTATCGTAAGAATAGGTATTTTTTTCGATATCCTTGTATACTTCTGTTGCAATTTTGCCATCAAACGTGGCACCTGCAACTGGTATTTCTAAACGAATACGCTTATAGAAATTGAGACTATTATCGGTTGCTGAATATACTGCGAAAGATTCTTCTATCTCCCAGGGGGACTTTACGTTTGGAGCATTTTCTTTGAAGCATTCGTGGGCATCTCCAACCTTTTCGATGTTCCAGCCTGAAACATCCAAGGTAAGGTTAGAGCAGTTGTAGAACACGCTATTCATGTTTGTAACCTTGACAGTATCAAAACCTAATGCGCCCTTAACTGAAGTAAGGCTTGAACAATTGGCAAACATATAATCCATATTTGTCACATTGCTGGTATTTAGAAGCGTCATATTAGCTGAAGTAAGCGAACTTAAATCAGAAAACCAATAGGCCGTACTTACTGGTTGTATATTGCTGTCAACTGTTTTGACATTGGTAATGTTGTCTTTTTGAGCAATCCACGGGGTATTACCAGAAGAATAGGTGTTGGTTTCTATGTCCTTATATACCGCCGATACCGTTTTGCCATCAAAGGTGTCACCAGCCTTAGGTGCCGTTGCGCGTTTATAGAAATTCAGGCTACCATCTTCGGCAAAATAAACCGCAAAAGCTGTTTTTGAAACCTTAATGACAGAAATTGAAATTTCAATATTGCTGATAGTGTTGTAGTTCTTTGTGTCTTCGGGGACAAACTTAGCCTTAAATGTTGAAGTTTCACCCGCATTGCCAACCGAAACAAGCGAAGGATCTTCAACATCCCAAACGAATTTACCCTTTGTTTGTTCTGTTTGACCTGTTTGTTCTGGCAAGGCAATATCTGCTAGTGTCTGACATTCTTCTGCCATGCACCACTGCGGTGCAGAATAGGTTGGATCTGCTTTTGCAATATCAAAATCTACGGTTAAAGTTCCCGTGCAATGCCCTTTTGAACTAATGGTTATCGTTCCTGTCCCAGCATTTATATTTTCACCATAACTTACGGTGTAATCAGTACCTTCCTTATAGTAATCACTGGTAACCGATGGTTTAATTTGCTCACCGGTATAAACTTTTCCGCTCGTATCAAGATTAAAGTTTTCAATTTTAAGAGGAACAGAATCCCAAGGAGAAATTATTTTTGGAGCATACATTCTGAAAAGGTTATGATTGTTCCCAACCTTTTTGACGTTCCATTTAGAGCAATCAAGCGTTAAATTACCGCAGATGAAAAACATTGCTTCCATGTCGGTCACGTTGCTGGTATCCCAGCCTAAAACATTTCCGATAGAACCAATAGAATGACATCTATAAAACATGTGCGACATGTCGGTCACATTACTAGTGTTCCAGCTTGAAAGATCACCGACGGAGGTAAGCGCCGCGCTCCAATAGAACATATAAGACATATCAGTTACTTTGGATGTATCAAACTTGCTCAAATCAGCTGTAGTTAGAACTGCCTTGTCGCTCAGATAGAACCAACCCACGGTAGACACGGGAGAAATACCATCGTCTACCACATCAACGCTAGCAATAGCCTTGTTTCTCCACGGTGCGCCATCGAAATCATATTTAGCGGTTTCGAATCCGGTATATATCTCAGATATGGTTTTACCGTCTAGCTCATCACCAACATTTGGCACTTCGAAGCGATTATAGAAATTTAAACTTTTGTCTTCAGAGAAATAAGCTGCAAAGGCAATTTTTGCTTGAGTGACTTTAACTGGAATTTTGATGCCTTCAACTTTGTTGTAGTTTTTCATATCGTCTGGAGTGAAGATGGCTTTATAGGTATAAGAACCAATCTTATCTGTATGGGTAGTAGGAGATTCCCAAGTAAAGGTACCTGCTACTGGTATCGTTTGTTTAGGAATTGCAATATCTTCAAGCGTTTGGTCTGTTTCTGCGCTAAGGGTTAAAGGAATAAGGTAGGCAGGATCTGCTTTTGCTATATCAAACGTTTTAGTTTGGGTGCCTGTGTAGTTTCCTGTACCTGTTATGGTTGCGGTACCTGCGTCTTTTCCCGCATTGATATTCTCACCGTATTCAACGGTAAAATCACTGCCTTGTTTTAAGCCTTCAACTGTCACTTCAGGAGTTAATTGGTTACCGGTATACGTAGTACCATCGCCAGAAATGGTGAACTCTTTTGAAGCAATAGATGCTGGCGTGATAGTAGCCGTCGTGGTTGTTTGTTGACCTTGTTCGGCAGGTTTGTAATTATCCTTAGAAGTACCACCTAGAACGAAATTGCTAATGTTTACCTGTTTGGCAACACCCGCGTTGGCATCTTCAAAGACGCCCTGCGCACTAACGCTGAGGTCATCGCCTTCAAACTTACCAGCGAAAATAGCCTGAGAGCAATCGAGTGTTGCATCGGTAGTGCCGTCGTAGATTTTGTCCTTTGCTGTGATTCCCGA
>CAVABR010000118.1:0-4671 GCA_963586955.1 bacterium | reverse complement strand
TTTGCATCGTAATAGTCATGACGCCATCAATTGTCTGATACGCCTCTTCAGCAAAGGCCAACTGAGGTAAACACATAACAAACGCCAGAAAAGCCAAAACTGATGCGAGCGCGCCCTTTAATGCAATGCGCCCTTGTTTACATATCTTAGATCCCATGACTTCCTCCCTATTACACCCTTGAAAAAGAAATCTTATTTATCCTGAAAACAAAATGTACTTTCATGCTTACCTTGTGAAACACAGATTCTCCACTCCCATCGTAACCAGTTAAAAAGCGACCCCTACTATTCCTCCCGCCAAGCAAAGCTATGCCTATCGTGGCCAAATCACAAACGAAAGATCTCTACTGCCCGTGTAATTACCAAGAAGTTCTACTCTGGCCCATCCTATTGTCCATTGATCAGAGTACCCAACATTGTTGTAATAAGTTACCCGGTAATTATCAGAATAGGGACTTGGCAGGTTTTTCACCTCAGGCTCCTTTGGCTTTCCATCGTAATAGAATGTCGTTTCAGAAAGCCCAAGATCCGGCCAGCCAAGGTCGACTGACTGCGGCTTGATTGTCCAGGTACTTACTGCCTCACCTATATGTTCACCTTTTCCTGTTATGTAAATAAAATAGGTGCCTGCATCGGTAGCTTCAAGAGTTGACCTTTCGGTATCTATTTTCCACTCGGTATTAGGGAATTCTGCTCCATCTAAGGTCACTTTTGTTATTTCTGCCGTAACAAGCTCTCCCGAATAGGTTGTCTGTGCAGGCTCAATGGTTATCTTGGCATTAGAAATGTCACCCTTTGGCAGAATGGTAAATGTATACTCCAGGCATCCTCCATGTAACCCCTTGCCCTTGATAATAATAGTTCCTTGACCAGGATCAATATTGGTTCCGTACTCTACTTCATAATCAGTGCCAAGCGTGTAGGTGTTGCTAGCTACAGAAGGCGTAATTTGCTTACCAGTCCATGTTTGATTTGAAGTATCAACTGTTATCTTTGTTGCGTCTAGATCCCAAGGAGACTTTACTCCTAACGCCTCAATGTTGAAGTTAGCATGATTGTCTCCTACGTTGTCTACCGCCCATTCAGAACAGTCTGAAGAAAGCGAACTGCACTTATAAAACATCTCTTCCATGTTGGTCACCTTTGATGTTCTCCAACTTGAAAGACCGTTTATAGAGGTCAAAGAGCTACATTGCGCAAACATTTGCCCCATATCCGTTGTTCTTAAAGTATCAAAACCGCTAAGATCAAGAGATCCAAGTGCTCTACATTCGCTAAACATCTGGTTCGTATTTTCAAGCGAAGACGTTATCCATCCACCTAAGTTGCCAACCGTAGCAAGAGAAAGACAACCATTAAACATCCCCTTCATGCTGGCAACGTTTGAAACATTCCAGTTTGACAGACCTTCAATAGCAGTAAGTTTCTTGCATTGATAGAACATATAAGACATGTCAGTTACCTTGGAGGTAACAAGGTTGGATAGATCTAACGTTGTTAAGCATTCGTTGCCATATTTGCACGCAAACATATAGCTCATATCGGTTGTATAAGAAGTATCTAGATTTGATAAATCTACCGAAGTTAAATACATGCAGTCCTTAAACCAATACGCGGTACTTTTTGGAGAAATTTCAGCTTCGAATTTTACTGAATCAATTTGCCGAGCATACGACGTAACCCATCCCGGCATTATTGGATTCCCATCTTCGTCATTGGCACCATACTGGGTAGTTTCAATATCTTTCCATACGTAGGTTACATTCTTTTGATTATAGGTATCGTCCACTGCTGGAACCTTAGTGTCTTTGTAGAAGGTAAGGCTGTCATCAGTGCCTGAATATACCGCAAACGCTATCTTCTTTTCGGCAAATTTGGGAGGTATTACGTTTGACGTATTAGCGTTAAAGTCAGTATGGCTTTTAACGTTATCGATGGACCAACCTGAACAGTCTGCGGTAAGTTCATTGCAACCGTAAAACGTTGAGTCCATGGTTTCTACGTACTTGGTATCCCAGTTGACTGTCTTTTTCCCAAGAGACCAAAGCGAAGAACAAGAATTGAACATGCTATTCATGTTGGTCACTCTGCTGGTTGTCCACTGGGTAATATCTCCAACATCCTCAAGACTAGAGCAGTCATTAAACATGTTGGCCATGTTCTCTACGTTAGAAACAGTCCAATTTGAAAGGCCAGACACCGATGTAAGATTGGTACATTCGTTAAACATAAATGACATATCGGTCACTTTAGAAGTGTCTAACTTTGACACATCTGCTGAAGTTAGGTTGCTACATCCGCTAAACCAATTTGTCGTGCTAGTAGGCGCAACGCCTTCGTCTTTCACTTCGACATACTTTATTGAAGACTTGTATTGTTCCCATTGAACTGTTTCGCTGGTTTCTATACCCTCATAGAGCTTTGTTATTGTTACATTTCCATAGGAACCATCATTTTTTGCTTTGTCAATGTTGTCTTGGTTGTCTTTATAGAAATAGAGGGCGTTATCCTTTTCCGAATACACCGCAAAGCCTAGTGTTTTTTTATTAACCGTAACAGAAATTTTTACAGCATCGATGGTGTAGTTTTTGGTGTCTGCTGGAATAAAGGTAGCACTAAAGTTTTTAGAACCTACTTCACCAACAGAAGTTGAAGGATCATCCCACGTAAGAGTGCCATTTGTATAAGTTGGCAAGCTGATATCAGCTAAGATATGCCCTTCTTCTACGGTAAGGCCTTCAGGAAGGGTGTAGTTAGCTTTTGCTTGGTTGATCTGGTAAGTTTTGATTACGGCACCAGCGTAGTTACCGATACCCGTAATGGTTACCGCGATTATATCACCTACGTTGGTGAAGTCTTCAGTGCTATAGGTCAGCGTATAGTCCTTACCTTCTCCCGCTACCAAAAGATTGCCTTTTTTGTCTTTTACTTCTGGAATCCATTTGTGTTCGCTACCGTCATAGGTAACGTTTTCTGGCTCATTGATGCTAACTCCGTCATAGCTTGGAGTACCCGATTCAATAGACTGAGCTGTGATAGAAAGCTTGCCTTCATTTTTGGTAATGGCGTAGTTGTCTGAGTTAAAGCTGGAGGCCGTATTGTAGGTAATCGTGTTGGTTACCTCACCTTCACTGACATTAGTTACGCTACCCGTTGCGCAAACATTGGTGACTTCATTTGTAACAAAACCGGTACTGTCAGTATCAGATTGTTCCCAACCAGTAACATCTGGTTTGGCAAAAGCGGTACCATCATAGACCCTTGTTGCGCTTTCGCTTGTAAGGGCTACTGAACGCTTATTGACAACAAGCGTGCCAATATTCGTTTTAATATTAGCGAAGCATTCAGTTGCGTCGATGCCATTAGGGTCAAAAATCTTGAATTCAGTCACGGTATTATAGCTCGTGCCAGCATCAGTCTGAGAACCTTCAGCCTTGGCACTATAAGTGAATCCTTCAGGAAGACCAGTTACCAAAACCTTGTTAGAAGAAAGAGCGACTCCATCGTAGGTTTTGGTTGCACTACCTGCTACAACATTAACCTTTATGGTGCTTTCCGTTACTTTGAGTGTGCCTAGGTTTTCATTAACCGTATAATTACCCTGCTTTGCGGTGCCATCCCAGTCAATGGAATAGGTATTGGTGGATTTGCCAACATTAGTTTGGCTTCCCGTGGTTGCAAAGGTTGCTGTTTCGTTATTTACGAAACCTTCGATAGTACCAGCCGAAGTAAGGGCAGTGCCATCATAATCCTTGGTGGCATCAGGCGTTGTGACAGTAAGCGTTGCAGGGGTGATTTTGATAGTTCCTAAAACGTGATTGATGTTCAAGTTTTTGGTTACGTCTTCGCCTTGAGCGTTAACGATAACAAGATTGTCAACATTAGCGGTAATGCCGTCACCATTCACGTCCGTTGCAGTTGCACTAGAAATTGCAGTTTGTACGGTATATCCTGCAGGAAGCGTACTTACCTCAACAACTGCTCCGTGAGCAGTGCCATCATAGGTATGCGTGCCACCCTTAACCGTTACCGTGATTTGCCCTGTGTACTGATTAACTGTCAGCTTACCAAGATCCTCTTTAGTAATTGTATAGTTAGACTCTTGGGCACCCGTCCAGGTAATCGTATAGGTATTGGTGCTTGAACCAACTGCAGTTTGCGTCCCTATTGCATGGATATCTACACGTTCGCCATGAACTAAGCCTTCAACAGAAGCACTATCGTAGGTCAAAGGGGTATTGTCATAAACCTTTTCTTTAGATCCCGTAGTAACTGCTAAAGGAGCAGTAGATACGCTTAATGCTCCCTCATCCTTGTTGATGGTGTAGTTATCTGCCTTGAAGTTTGAGGCGGTGTCGTAGGCAATCGCATTTGTTACTTCGCCTTCGCTAACGTTGGTTACGCTACCAGTTGCGCGGACGTTGGAAACCTCATTAGAGAGAAAGCCCGTGTTGCCAGACTGCTGCCAACCAGTAACGTCTGGTTTGGTAAGCGCCGTGCCGTCGTACACCTTAGAGCCACTTTCGCTTGTAAGCTCTACTGTGCGCTTAGTAATAGTAAGAGGTGCTGTAGTAGTTACAGTGCCATCATAGTTAGCACTCGAAGTTGCACGAACTTGTACGGTAGTGGACTCAGAGACGTTGGTGATATAGAGATCACTTGGATCCTCTG
>CAVABR010000117.1:0-4825 GCA_963586955.1 bacterium | reverse complement strand
TGCAGTGCGACGCATAATGAGCTTGCGCATCATATAGCAAATCATTTGGCCTTGTCGTTGCAGTGACATAACTACATACGCACCAATAGGCCTACGCACGCGCAAGCGAATGGTAGGAGCACGGGTGACTTCGAGCTTAATCGTTTCTGATTTGCCCTTAAAGTGAAAGTTCCGGCATCCTGAAACACTGAGTGTATCCGTGAATAAACTCTACTGATTCGCCTCAAGTACAAATTACTGGATTTAACCTCTTCTGATTTGCCCCTAAGGCAAGAGATTTACTCTTCTGCCTAAGGACTGAAGCGGGGGCACGGCGTAGACTTTTTATGGGTGCAGATGCTTGTTTTATTCTGATAAACCTTGGTTGTTTGATAGAATAAGGACGTATGTGAAGGGAGGGGTGCGTCGTTTTTGGCGCAAACAATAACCCCAAACACAACAAAATATTCAGATGCAGTAAATAGCTGTACTGAACTGTCTGTTTGGCTTTGTGGTCAAGCAAACAAAAGGCAACCGTAAAAGAAGCTAGTGTTTCGCTTAGTTGAGCCTTATAAAAATTCAGTTTTGTAAGGCTTGAGTTTGTAAGAAAAGCTACTTCGAAAGGGAAAGAATTGGAGGAGAGTATGGTATTTAAGACTGGTAGGTCTGGGCGCGCCGTATTGCATGGCGTACTCGCGTCAGTTTTGGCTCTGTTAGCATTTGCTCTATGTATGCCACAACTGGCGTTTGCCGAAGAAGCTACTCAAACAATTGATGGCACTATGGCTATCACTTTGCTAGATGGGGGGGCTAGTGGCACAGTTGCTGGCGGTGGAGCTGGCTCCTCTGTGCTTGGTGGTTCATCCACTTCAGGAGTGGCTACGGGAGATGCCCTTATGTGGCTCATCCTAGGCGTAGTAGTTTTGATTGCAGGTGCTGTTTATATCTTCATTAAGAGCAGGCGCCTTGCAACTAACGCGGGAACTCATGCAGATGTCAACGCTTCTTCTAAGAAGAAAACCATCATTGTTGCAGTGGTAACCGCACTTATTGCATGCACTTGCTTTGGCATGTTTGCTAGCAAAGGTGTTGCTTTCGCGAAAGATGCGCTTAGTAATATCATTGGGAGCAGTTCTGTTGTTGTAGATAATGATGGCAACGTTTTAAACAATAAAATCGTCGTTGCTAATGCTGAAGAAGATGCCATTATCGTCAAAAGTATTGAAGCGCCAAGCAGTCTTTCTGATTGGAATGCAAGCATCAAAGATGAAAAGGTAGAGCCTAGCTATGCTACAGAAGGCACGTGGGATGGCAAAACTATTCCAGCATCTGTTCTTGAGCAAGTTAAAAGCAATGATGGTTATCTTGAGCTTGGCTTTAAGGTAACTGTTGCCGATACTAAGTCCGATCTTAACTTTGAAGAGTTTTCAGTAGACATCGAAGCTAAAGCTTACACTGGTCAGCAAATCGCCCCAACAGTTTCTAGTCTTGTTTACAAAGATGCTGAGGACTTCGAGGTAACCTACGGTGAAAATCTCAACGTGGGTGAGGGTACTATTACTATCAAAGGCATTGGTGCCTACAGAGGTGAGCAAACTTACACCTTTACTATTGAACAAGCAGTTCCTCAGTTTGAACTTCCTGAAAAACTTGATGCAACAGAATATCAGCTTCTCAGTGATGTTGCTTTGCCTACCTATGACAATGGTGTACTTGCTTGGAATGACCCTACAACTTCTGTTGGTGAAGCAAGTTCAGAGCTGAAAACCTTTACCGCTACGTTCACTCCAAATGATCCGGTAAATTATCAGACTGTTTCTGATGTTGCGGTATCAGTTCTTGTTGCTAAGCCTGCTACCGGAACGGCCTTTGCGGTATATTCGGCCGACAATAATAGTCTCAACTTCTATAAACGTACGACAGTAGCAGAAGAAGGCACTCAATTTGATGGCAGAACCGCAACGAATGTATATACCGGTATAGAAAGTACCGAAGCTGACAACGATAAAATTCCTTGGGGGAATAAACGATCAAAAATTACCTCTGTTACGGTAGTTGATACGGGAATTCAACCAACAAGCACTGCGTTTTGGTTCAGTGGTGGTACCAAATTAAGAACGGCGGATGTGACTAAATTAGACACAAGCAACGTGACCAATATGAGAACCATGTTCTCTTCATGCAAAGTGCTTACCACAATTGGCGATGTGTCACAGTGGAATACTAGCAACGTGACAAACATGACAAATATGTTCAAAAATTGTACTTCGCTTACGGCAGATTGTTCAAAATGGGATGTTACCAACGTAACGGAGCATAGTAATTTCAAACCACAAAAAGGAGCCGACGGGATAATTCCGCCTAATTGGAATAAAAAAGTAACAACCACGAGCAATGCCAACAGCTCTTTAGGGGATGCTAGCGTTGCGAGCGTAGTTGCCTATGATGATGCTTCGGTAGTATCTAACACGAGCGATAGCAATACTAACCATGGCAAAAAAGCCACTAATGTGATTGATAGCACCATGACCATTGTTTTGGTTGATGGGCAAGCTAGTGATGGAATTGCTGGCAATGGAGCTGGCTCTTCTGCGCTTAGTGGTTCATCCACTTCAGGAGTTGCTACGGGTGACGCCCTTATGTGGCTCGTTTTAGGCGTAGTTGTTTTGATTGCAGGTGCTGGTTATATCTTCATTAAGAGTAGGCGTCTTGCCACTAATGCAGGAGTACATGCAGACATCAATGCTTCTTCTAAGAAGAAAACTATCATTGTGGCAGTTGTCACTGCGCTTGTTGCATGCACCTGCTTTGGCATGTTTGCTAGCAAAGGCGTTGCATTTGCAAAAGATACGCTCAACAATATCTTTGGTAGCAGTACTGTTATCGTAGATAATGAGGGTAACGTTTTAAGCAATGAAATTCTTGTTGCTAATGCCGAAGACGATGCCGTTGTTGTAAAAAGCATTGAAGCTCCGAGTGAGCTCTCTGATTGGAACGCAAGCATCGAAAATGAAATGTTAGAGCCTGGTGATTTTGCAGAAGGCACCTGGGATGGCACCTCTATTCCTGAATCTGTCCTTGATCAAGTCAAAGAAAATGATGGCTCTCTTGATCTTGGCTTTAAGATAACGGTAAGGGATCCAGATCACGAAATTGATTTTGGTGAAATTGATGTTGATACCGGGGCTAAGCAATATACCGGTCAGCAAATCACTCCAACAGTAGCTAGTGATGTCTATGCTGAAAACGTTGATTATGAAGTAACCTATGGCGAAAACCTCAACGTGGGTGAAGGCACTATCACTATCAAGGGTATTAATGGTTGCCATGGTGAGGAAACCTACACCTTTGCTATTGAGCAAGCAGATCCTCAGTTTGATCTTCCTGAAAAGCTTGTAGCAACAAAGTACCAGCTCTTAGGAGACGTTGAATTACCTGCCTATGACAATGGCATGCTTGTTTGGAATGAACCCACGGATACCGTTGGCGGAGTAAGCTCAGAGTTGAAAACCTTTACCGCTACGTTTATTCCAAATGATTCAGTGAACTACAAGACTGTCACTGACGTTGCTGTGCCTGTCCGTGTTGTTGACGCCTCTGAGCCAACGGCCTTTGCGGTATATTCAGAAGGTGATAAGAGCCTCAACTTCTATAAGAGTCAAGAAGTGCCAAATGAGGGTGATACCTATAAAGGAACAACGGTAACAAAGGTATGGATTGGCATAGAAGATCTTGAACCTACCGATGAGGGTATTCCTTGGAGGAGCATACGAGATAAGCTTGTAACTGCGACAGTAGTTGATGAAGGAATTCAGCCAGTAAGCACTGCCTATTGGTTTGCTGGTGCTGGTAAATTGACCACGGCAGATATGAGTAAATTGGACACAAGCAACGTGACCAATATGAGAACGATGTTTTCTGAATGTGTAGAGCTTACTACGATCGGTGATGTATCAGGATGGGATACCAGCCAAGTAATAAGCATGAGATTTATGTTTAGAGGCGATGGTAAGATCACCGTAGATTGTTCAAATTGGAACGTTGACAAGGTAGAGGATCATTATTATTTCAGAGAGTGGAGTAATAAAAATGTGAAAGTACCTAAAGCTTGGGAACAGAATACAGAAGCCACGAGCGATGATAGCGGTGCTTCTTCGGAGGTTGCTACCGCTGCGGGCGTAGTTGCTTATGATAGCGCTTCGTCAGTATCAAACACTGACGACGGCAATGCTATTCCTAGCGAAGAAGGTGCTAGTGAGGCGAATGTGAATGAAGCAACCGCCAAAGTAAACTCCACTTCTGGAAGTGATGAAACCTTGCAAGAAGTGAATTGCCTTGCAGCTCTTTCGAAAGAAAATAGTGAAGGAGCTACAAGCATAAAAGAGGCAGCCTAATTTCAGGTTGACATCTGGTAACTTTTCAGAGGGCAGGCAAGCGTCTGCCCTCTGTTTTTTTGTTTCTTCTACAAATCCCGTTTTGCTTTTCTGTCATTCGTTACCGAAAGGTGTAGGTTCTAATCTTGGAGGCTAGACACAAGCGAATTTCACTATCAGAGCAAATCAGAAGAGATTAAGCTCGAAGTCACCCGTGCTCCTACCATTCGCTTGCGCATGCGCAAGCTCATTATGCGTCGCACTGCATCGTTCAGTTTTTTACGGATCGCTTCGCTCGGTGTGTGGGTCGAAAGCGATTGAAGCCTGAGACCTATACAGCGAGCGAAGCGATCAAGAAGAAATTTGAAAACGCTGAGTGCTTCTCGTCTTAACCTCTTCTGATTTGCCTTAAGCAACTCTAATGGGTTCGAGCCATACAACTCCTACCAAAAAGAAAAGGCCTCATTGCTGAA
>CAVABR010000116.1:0-4830 GCA_963586955.1 bacterium | reverse complement strand
ATCTACCTCATACGGCACGCGACGATACAACAAGTCATACATTACCGGCACCACATAAAGCGTCATGAAGGTTGCGTAGAGCAAGCCACCCACAATAACAAGCGCCATGCCACGTTCCATTGAAGCACCCACAGCATCGCTCAAAATCATAGGCACCATAGCAAGAATGGTAGTAAGCGCTGTCATAACAATAGGGCGCATACGCGTTTTACCACTGGCAATAAGGGCGTCGCGCTTTTCAAGACCACCCCGCCGTAGCTGGTTGACGTAGTCCACAAACACAATGCCGTTGTTCACCACCGTGCCCATCAAAACGGCAAAGCCCATAAGGGAAAGCATGTTCAGTTGCTCGCCTGCAAACAACAGACCCAACAAACCGCCGGTAAAGGCCAAAGGCACGGTAAGAATAATGATGAACGGAGAAAGCATGCTTTGGAACTGAGCAACCATTACCAAATAGATCAAAATGAAGCCCAAGATCAAGAGCAACATCATTTGCTCAAGCATGGTATTAACGTTGCTAATTTCGCCCCCAAAGGAAACACTGTAGCCATCAGGCAATTCAAGCGCGTCAATCTTTTGCTCAAGTTCGCGTGAAAGAATAGTGTTGTTGTAGCCATCTTCAACTTCGGCCGTAACCGTCATAGCAGGAACGGAATTTTCATGGGTGATGGTAGTTGCTGCAAGGCCTTCTTCAACCGTTGCATAGTCTCCCAAGCGGATGGTTTTCTTTTCGCCCGAAGTAGTAGTGATATCAATGGTGGTATCAAGCAGGTTGTCTTTGGTAACCGGCTTGGTTTCATCCACCACGTTAACCACCATGTTTGACTTGTTCAGCTCCATACTGGTTGATTTAGTTTCCGTAGTAAGCTTGGTTGCCAAGTCAGAATACAGCTGGGCGGTGGTATAGCCTTCCTTGGTCAGCTTGTCGCGGTCAATAACAAGATGCATTTCTTTGTCTGCATCTTCCATACCATTTTCTACCTTGGTATAGCCTTTGACCTCTTTGACGGTATTCATTACTTTTTCGCTTACTTTAATAAGCTCGTCCTTGTCAGAGCCCTTAACCGTAAGCGATAAGCCACTTCCCAACATTGAACTCATAGCCTCAGACGAAGAAGCGTCCGTAATTACTTCGCAGTTGAAGTCTTTTGTTTTGTCATTGAGTTCATCAAGGATTTTATTCACCTGAGATTCTGTGGTTACTGAATCACTGGTTTTGATATAGAACGAAAACGTTCCGTAGGCGCTGTCTTCTCCCGCAGAAGAAAAGCTACTAGAAACAAGCGAAAGCGTAGCGGTGCCATCCATGGCGCCCACTGTTTCAACGCCATCAATGCCCATGGCAACGTTCATGATGTCATCGGCGGTTTTGTACGCGGTTTGTTTGTCTGCGTCGTCCGGCATGGTTACGCTCACGTTCACCGTTTTGCTGGTCATGCTAGGAATAAGCGTCACGCCCATGTTGACAACACCCACAACGGCAACCACAAACAGCACCGTTGCAATGCCCAGCGGAAGCACCTTGTGCTTCAAACAGAATGAGATGGAGCGTTCGTATCCGCCCTGAACTTTTTCCATCCAGGTGTTCTTGCGCGGTTTGTAGTTCTTAAATACCAACGAAGACACGCTTGGCACCAGCGTAAGCGCTACCACCAAAGATGCCGTCAGTACGTAGGCAATGGTCAGCGCGAAGGGCATCATGAGCTGGTTGACAATGCCCGTGGTAAAGATGATGGGCAAAAATACGCAGATGGTGGTAAGGGTTGAAGCAATAACGGCGCCCGTGATTTGCTTTGCACCTTGAACCGCAGCGCGCGCGGCGGGAATTCCCCGCCCACGCAGGCGGTAGATGTTTTCAAGCACAATGATGGAGTTATCTACCAGCATGCCAATGGCTAGGGACAATCCGCCCAAAGACATAATGTTGAGCTGAATACCCGTGAAGTACATCAGCAACAGCGCGCACAACACCGAAAACGGAATAGAGAAGGCAACAATAAGCGTTGGCTTCCAGTCGCGCAAAAAGATGATCAGCACCACAACTGCCAACAGCGCGCCCAAAACAAGCGACTGCAAAATGGTGTTGATGTAGGTAGAAATGTAGGAGCCTTGATCGCTTACTACTTCAAGCGTAAGGCCGGGGTTTTCTTTTTCTAGCGTTTCAATGGCGGTATTGGTTGCCTTTGAAACATCGCTGGTGCTTGCCGTTGAGTTCTTGAACACAGAAAGAAGCACACCGTCTTTTCCGTTGAGCTTGGTATAAGAACTGCCAGAATTGTCTATCACCGTAATATCGGCAACATCCTGCAGGCGAATATCGCCCACGCCGTCAATGTTGGTAAGCAGAAGCGTTTTGAGGGAATCCAAGCTGGTAATGTTGTCTCCCACGCGCAAGAGCCACTGGGTGTCAGAGTCTGAGTCGCTCTTCAAATAGCCGGCGGGCATAGAAAAGTTTTGTGCCTGGATTAACTTGGAAAGCGTGGATTTGTCTACCAACGCGTTGATGTTTGCCTGCTCAAGCGCGCTTTGTCGGGAATCTTCGTACTGGCTTTGTGCTTCTTCAAGCTGGGACTTGCTAGAATCAAGACTGGATTGCGCCGAGGCCAACTGGGCGGATGCGCTACCAAATTGGCTTGCAGCTGAAACGCTTCCGGATTGCACCTGAGCTAACGCCTGCTGGTACTGCGTCAGTTTTTCTTGGGAGACGGAAAGTTGCTTTTGGATTTCTTCAAGCTGGGACTGAAGCGCGGCAACTTTTTGCGCATAGTCTGGATCCGTGGGGTCAAGCTTGGCAATTTGTGACTGAATGGCCTGCGCAGCTGCAGCATAGGAAGAAACTTCGGCCGTAGCTGCACTTACGCCAACCGTGAGCGCAGAGGATGTTTGGCCCAATTCTTCAGAGGTCTGTGATTCTTGGTTGCTAAGCGCGGATTGCTGGTCTTTAATGGTTTGCTCCGCTTGCGAAAGTTGCGATTGTCCTTCGTCAATAGATTTCTTGGCATCATAGAGCTGGTCATTGACGCTTGAAAGCAAACGGTTGTTGATGTCTTCAATCTTGCTGTCACTTAAGCGAACTTCCACCGACTGATCAATGGCGCCCGTTGTTGAAACGTCCGCAACGCCGTTGACGCGTTCCAGTTCAGGAACAACTTTGTCTTCGGTGTAGTTGGTAAGCTCGTAGATGTCTTTGCCTTCGTACTGCACCGCAACATAGAGCGTTGCCATCATGTCGGCGCTGATTTCCATGTAGTTGGGGTCTCCGGCAGTGTCGGGCAACTGCGATGCCACCTGGTTTACCGCAGACGATACCTTTACCATGGCCGAATCAATGTTGGTTCCATCTTCGAATTCCAAAAAGATCATGGAATAGTTGTTGCTACTTTGCGACGTCACGGTTTTAACGCCACTGACGGTAGAAAGGGAGCTTTCAAGGACGTCCGTTACTTCTGATTCAACCTTTTCAGCACTGGCGCCCGCGTCTGTGGTGATAACCGCAACATAGGGTAAGTCCATGTCTGGAAGAAGGTCGGTCTTCATTTTGGTAAGGGAAACGCCACCCAGGATGAGGATGACAATAACGGCAACAATGATGATATACGGCCGTTTGACGCTGAATCTGCTAAGCATTTAGTGTGTTCCTTTTGTAGTGCATTTGAAGTGCGTTTGTTACTTCGTTGTAATTTTTAGTTTGCTGTAATTTTGCCGTAAATTAGAGTGGCGCTTGCTGAGAAATTTGTTAACGAATTCAAAAAGCTATAAAGTCTCTATAAACGTTTGTTTTTGCTACGGTTTGCCGTTGCTGTAAGCCACCGTTTTTGTTGCGCTTGATGCGAGCTACGGCGCGAGTTTTGGCGCGGGTTTGGTGCAGGCGTGCTGACGAGTTGCGCGGCGGATTTTGGCGCGACTTTAGCGCGGGTTGCGTTGCGGGTCGCGCAGGCGCGGTTGCAATTTTCACTACTGATTTTGTGGGGAGTTAGCTATGAATATTGGATTCATTGGATGCGGAAATATGGCTCAGGCCATGATCAAAGGTGTTCTGGGAAAAGGGCTAGTTACGCCCAGCCAAGTTTTTGGTTCTAACTCCTCTGTTGCGCATGCACAACAGGTGCATGAAGCGCTGGGCATTCAAACATTCACTGACAACACCAAAGTGGTAGAAGCGTGCGACGTTGTTTTCTTGAGCGTAAAACCCCAGCAGTATGAAACGGTAATTGCAGAAATTAAAGATGGTGTGAGCGAAGAGCAGATCATTGTCACCATAGCACCGGGCAAAACCATTCAGTGGCTAGAAGAGCGTTTTGCCAAGCCCATCAAGTTGGTTCGTACCATGCCAAATACTCCCGCATTAGTGGGCGAAGGCCTTACGTCTTATTGTGAAAACAGCCTGGTTGGTGCCGAAGATCTTTCGCGTATTGAAGAAATTCTTTCAAGCTTTGGTCACATTGTGCATCTAAAAGAAGCGCTCATTGATGTGGCTAGTGCCGTTGGCGGAAGTGGCCCGGCGTTTGTATACCAGTTTATTGAGGCCTTAGCCGATGGTGCAGTTTCTGACGGGTTGCCCAGAGCGCAAGCGTATGAGATTGCAGCGCAAACTGTTTTGGGAAGCGCCAAGATGGTTTTAGAAACAGGCAAGCACCCCGCCCAACTCAAGGATGAAGTTTGCTCTCCCGGTGGGTCAACCATTAAAGGTGTTGAGGTGCTTGAAAATGCCGCTATGCGTGGCGCGGTTATCAACGCAGTGCGCACCACCACAAAAGTAGCGCGCTCTCTTTAGGAAGGTGCGCGCTATTCCTTAGCGCCGTATTCTTGATAGTAAGCGTCAATTGC
>CAVABR010000115.1:0-4867 GCA_963586955.1 bacterium | reverse complement strand
CTCAAAGGTATAGCATCTGGCTTTGGGATGTAATTAGGTGTTGGGTGTAGCGAAGCGTTTCGCCACCCGGGTTATTCTGGTTTAGAAGTGGAATATATAGTCGATGGTAGTGAGGCATTTGGTGATATCCGCAGAAGTTATGGCATGTTCACCAATGTGAAGTTAATACTATTGATGTGTCGTATTCGTTCGGATTGGAGTGGCCGTAATGATCTTGTACTTTTCGGCGACAGGGAATAGCCATGATGTGGCAAACAGGATTGCAGAGGCCTTGAAAACGCAGGCTGTCTCGATTCTGGATGCGAATCAGGAAACGTTGGCAGATGTGCACGGCGTCGTGTGTCCAACCTATGCCTGGGGTCTGCCCTGCATCATGGAAGACTTTCTTGCGACACACTCCGTTTCCAAGCATGAAGGCGGGATCTTCTTCATTGCCACCTACGGCACTACTCCCGGCCAAATCGCCTTTTGGGCAGATAGGGCACTACGAAAGGGTAGTGGCCTATCGTTCGATGTCTTCTACAGCGTGAAGATGCCCGACACTTGGACCCCTATTTTCGACCTTTCGGATAAGCAGAAAGTTCAGGCAAAACTTGATAAAGCGCAAATGCAGGTTGAGGATATTATCTCTAGATTGCGACAAGGTGTGCGGGGTAACCATATGAAAGGCAGTCTGCCTGCTGTGACACGCTTGATACACCATCCTTACTACGACCATATGCGAAAGACAAGCAACTTCCACGTTGAGCAAGCCTGTGTGGGTTGCGGTCTATGCGCAAGAAGGTGTCCTGCGCAGGTGATTCGGATGAGGGATAAGCGGCCGGTATGGACAGCCGAGCGTTGTGTTATGTGCTTGAGTTGCCTACATCATTGTCCCAAGTTCGCCATTCAGTACGGCAACAAAACTAAGGCGCACGGCCAGTACATGAACCCTAATGTGAAAAGCTAGCATGGTTGAAGATCTTGCTCTCTATTGTGGCGCAGGCAAAAAGCGCGGAAAACGCCAGCGCCCCCTTTGTTCAGTTTTAGCCTAGCAAATATACAAGTTTTTCGACATTTGTGTGCGAGTTAAATTTTGCGGGAAAGCTTGTCGAAATGATCTCTTGGTATTTCAAGCCGTAGCTACTTCTTCGCGGGAAGCAGGTTGCTGAAATATTCCGTGCGACCGGCTAGCACGTCGTCGTAGAAGCCCTGTTTCCAGTCGATATAGTCAATGCTGGCTTGAATTTCGGACATCTGCGCTATCAGTTGTTCGCGCTTTTCGGCGAGCATTATTTTGCGTTCAGGGATACTCTGTTCGCCTTGCAGGCAAAGCTTAAGGTAGCTACGCATTTCTTCTATACTCATACCACACTTTTTCAGGCAGATGAGGCTTTTTACCCACTGTGCGTCGTGTTCGTCGAACACACGTCGGTTGTTTTTATCGCGCTTGACGTTAGGGACGAGTCCCTGGTTACAGTAGAACTTGAGCGTCTGATAGGTCATGCCAGCATCACGGCATACCTCCATCATGGTGAATAATTTACCGCTTGCTTTTACTTGCTTTGGTGCGTTCGGTGCTTTGCTTGAAGCGGTCTTGTTTGCCGATGTTGTGTTCGCCATGGTTCCTCCGAAAATTTTGCAAATCTGTCTTGACCGGTAGCTACTATCGGTTGTTATAACCGTATTGTAAAGGAAATTTCGGCAATGTGAGGAGTAATTATGGCTTTCGACTCGAATGACATGACTTATGCAGAATTGAGCAACGGTGTGAAAATGCCACAGCTTGGTTATGGTGTGTACCAGGTGACCCAAGATGAGTGCGAACGTTGCGTGCGCGATGCGCTAGATGTGGGTTATCGCCACATTGACACAGGTCAGTTACGAATATCCGCATAAAGCAACAACAAGCCACATGCGTGCTGATATCAGATATAATTCTGGTTCATATCAAGACCGCTGGATAAGGGAGTTTAGGTCTAACCCACAATAAGTTCACGCGATCAACTGTCGGGAGCTATACCAATGTTGGGTACACGATCTTGGAAGCGCAAATGTAAAGTAAGTGATATGCTCCGTATTCCCAATTTCTTTATTGTTCTTTGTCATGCAGAACTGCTTGCGCGCTTTGATTGGGTATGTCTAGATTATAGTGATTGATTATGTACTCTCCGTCCGGTCTACCACAAGTTAAACCCAAAAATGACATTGATAGCGCTAATTCGCTCATGTAATCGTTTGTTTTTCTTTCTTTAGGAAATGTTCTTATGGGAACATTGCTTTCTGACCAGTTTAAAATAAGTTCATCTGTGGTAATGCTTATGACTTTCTCTTTTATTTTTTCAGCGCTTCGTTTTGGTTTATAAGTTCTTTGATGCTTGGCTTTTATTTGACACTCTGAAGAGCAGTAGTGAGAATCAGCACGTCGGCTATATTCTGCAGGTGTAAAAAGCCGCCTGCAATCTTGGTTTTGACAGTTTCGATAAGTATCGTTTCTCACTATTCCTCTTATCATATTTATGAATAGGAATTGCATAATGGTGCATATTCCTAATTTGTTATCGTCTTCAATAATATCAACAGGTAATACCGTGCCTTGTATTGAAGAATTGACATATCTCAAGGAATTTTTTATTAACGGATGTCTATAATGCCAATCATCATCTGAGAAGTCGCTTTTTAAACAATCTGTGAGAACTGTAATAGCAATTTGTGCATGACAAACCGCTTCAGACACTTCTTCGATACTGGCAATATGACATGGAACTGGTCCTATTTGTTTCTGTCCCTCATGTCCGCTATGCCAATTTCTATTTATGACATCTTTTAGCGTTTTAGGTTTTGTACCATATCGTTCTTTTACAATGATATCCGTTTCGCCATATCCTTCATAAAGAAATTTTGTTTTCATAAAACCGTTAGGAATTGATGTAGAACGAATTCCGCCCAAGCAATCTAAATCAATATATGATTCGTTGTCAAAGGTTATATTTGGCCTAGTTCTCAAGCCAGTTATAGGACCCCATTCTTGCTGAAAAGCCATCAGTTGAAAAGGGTCTTTATAGTCAAGCTCAAGGAACTCTTTTCCATACATCCCGCGAGGAGGGACTATAAGTTTTCTTTGGTCTGCATCATCGCTGTCGACATAAAAGAAAAATTGATCCTGGTACTCCCCGAGCTTTACAATCGGTCTCCACACTTGCCAGTCGCGCTCGGCAAGCGACTGAGAAAAAAATAATCTCACTACATGCTCCTAAAATTAAAATTTGCTAGATAAATATACTACCTAGCAAATTTTATCTGAACTATTATCGCATTAAAAGCTTTGGTCTATAGAAAAAGGATTTGGCATATGAGTAAATATACACAGGCAATGAGAAAAGACCCTTTGTTTCTCCGTAACCAGTTTTATTCTGAGAGCAGATTTGATATTCCTATCATTAGAAGGCAAAACCTCAACATCTCTCAACTTGAAATAATTGGGATTCAAAATGCTAAGACAGCTGATTTAAAAGCGGGAACTCGACTTGTGCATGGCTTTAAAGACGATCCAAAGATTGATCCTTGTTATAACAGACCTGATCAAACATTCGAAAAATTGAAAAATTATGCTTGTCTTTGCACGCCTAATTACAGCTATTTTTCAAATATGCCTACAGCATTACAAATAGATGCAGTTTTTAGGTCTCATTGGGTTGGTGCGTATTGGCAATCTAGGGGAAAAGAAGTTCTTGCTAACGTTTGTTGGGGAATGCCTGATAGCTACGACTTTTGCTTTGTTGGTTATGAGAAAGGATTGAGTGTCATTGTTTCAACAATGGGAGCGTCACGAACAAAAGAAGGATTTCTTTTTGGCTACGAGGAAATGCTTAAGCGTCTTAAACCAAAAGAGGTTTGGTGCTACTGCGCACCATTTCCTGAGATGACAAATGTTTCAGGAAAATTCGCCTACGAAACAAGTAAAAGGAGAAGGCCAAAGATCAGTTCACGTCAACTTGATATTTTTTCTCTTCTTGAAGGAGGCGACAACAATGACAGTACCTGGTGGACCATCGGGAGGGTTGAATAAAAAAGGGATGCTTCTTAATGCGACGAATAAATTAGAAGCAAAACAGAAAGCAGAAGAGCTTCCAAGTATGTTACAACCAAGTTGGCGACGTTTTGTTGATAAGACATCAAACAAGTATGCAGATTATTCCGTAGAGCATGATGAAGCAGGAGGCTATATTTTTAAAACCATGAAGCCTGGAAATGTACCAGGGTCGAAAGCAGAATACTTTAAAGAGGTAGATGGGTTTGGTAACACAGTCGCTTCGTATAAAATTACGTATGATAATCACGGTAACTTTGTGCATAGAAAGGACAAAATGTAATGGATAGGTTGGCAATGTTTAAACAAATGCTTAACCCAGGCGTAAACGATTGGGCTTCTCGAAACGTTTTTTTAGAAGATACTATAAAGGTGACCGCTGTTGACGTTAGGGATATTCTTAACGCATATTTAGTAGGTGAAATAACTTATGACCAGCTTCTTGACTGGGCAAACCTGATGCTGTTCAACGATACGTTTTTGTTTTCGTCCGATGAAGTTCGTGATTATCTTGATAGGATTGAAGAATCTGACGAATCAGGAAACGAATTAACGTTAGAAGAAATAAAAATCATGCTTAAAAACTTAAGTCAATCTCAATAAAAGCTGGGGGATACCGACTTCTCTCCGCGTCCTACTCTTTACGTTGCAAATCCTAAAGATTTCCCGTATTGCAACGGTCTCATTCTTCCGACTGACATCTTTATTCTGCGCTCGTGTGGCCTTGTCGCTTTCGATGGAAGCTTTCGCAATAATAAATTAGCGACAACGCTACCAACGTCCGTATTGGTCTCGAGA
>CAVABR010000114.1:0-4885 GCA_963586955.1 bacterium | reverse complement strand
TCATAGGCTTTGCAACGTTTTCGTTGATGAACGAAACTTTAAACCTGGTGCGCTTACTAAGTCAAGTAGTTTTTTTGAAAAATTTTATGACGGCTCCAAATAATCAATTCGGAATTTAAGCTCTTTGCTACCTGTATAGTTGCCTATAAATTCAACTCTGACCTTTGCTATTCCTGGTTTCACATTATGAATATAAGTAATAGTGTAGTCTTCGTCTTTGGTGTAGACATAAGACGGTATACCTATTACTTTAGGCGTCTTTGGCGTTCCATCATACCAATATGCTTCATTGGAAAGCTTAAGGTTCCACGAATCAATATCAACTGGACGTCTAGCAATTGTCCAGGTGCCTATTGCTTCACCCCAATGATCACCTTTTCCGGTTACATAAACAGTATAGGTGCCAGCATCGGTAGCTTTTAGCGTTGACTTTTCGGTATTTACCTCCCATTCGGAACTGTCAAGTTCTTCTCCATTTAAGGTCACTTTTGTTACTGATACAACATAAGTAGTTCCGTCATAGATTGATGCGCGGGTACCAGTATCAATGGTTACTACAGCTTTAGAAATGTGACCCCAAGGAGGTTTTACTCCTGGCGCATCAGTGTTGAAGTCTTTATGGTTATCTCCTACGTTGTCTACATTCCAGCCAGAACAATCTGCACTGAGGCTTGAACAGTTACAGAACATGCTCGTCATATCGGCAACCTTGCTTGTGTTCCATTGTGAAATATCTCCAACAGTAGTAAGGGAGGAACATCCATTAAACATACAAGACATATTTTGAGTATTTGATGTATCAAGCTTGCTTACATCCGCAGTGGTAAGACTAGAACAATTGTCAAACCAATACGCCGTACTCACAGGCGTAATTCCACTATCAGCAACGCTAACTGTCTTTATGTCATTTGCATAGCCAAGCCAAGGAACTGCACTGGTAGAACTATATATATTGCTTTCTATTCCTGTATATACTTCTGTTACAAGTATATCTCTGTAGGTATCTCCTGATTTTGGAATCTTATAAATATAGTCGTTATAAAAATTAAGGCTTTTGTCAGTCCAGGAATATACAGCGAAAACTTTCTTTGTATCCCAGGGCGACTTTACACCTGGTGCTTTGTAGCTGAAATAACCATAGTGCCTCCCTACTTGTTCTACATTCCAGCCAGAGCAATCTACGCTAAGCTTTGAGCATCTACGAAACATGTTCTCCATATTTGTAACCCTACCCGTATCCCACGAAGAAACATCTCCAACAGTAGTAAGAGAAGGACATCCACTAAACATAGAATACATACTTTGAATATTTGATGTATCGAGTTTACTTACATCCGCACTAGTAAGATTAGGACAATTATGAAACCACCATGCTGTACTTACGGGCATAATTCCGCTATCAACAACGCTAACTGTCTTTATTTCGCCTTTACAGCTTTTCCAAGGAACATCGCGATCATACAGACCACGATCATAGTTATCACTTTCTATTCCGGTATATACTGCTGTTGCAAGTTTGTCTTTATAGGTATCCCCCGCCTTTGGCACAGTATTGCCCTTATAGAAACTCAAACTGTTATCGCTTGCAGAATACACCGCAAAGGCTGCATTCCAGGGTGCCTTCACGCTAGACGCATTGGTGTTGAAACCATGATTATCCCCTACTTGTTCTACGTTCCAGTTAGAGCAATCTGCGCTAAGCTTTTGACAGTTGTAGAACATATTGTTCATGTCTGTAACTTTGCTAGTGTCCCATTGCGAAATGTCTCCAGCAGTAACAAGAGAAGAACATTTTCTAAACATACAAGACATATTTTGAGTATTTGATGTATCGAGTTTACTTACATCCGCGCTAATAAGATTAGAGTAACTATTAAACCAATGTGCCGTACTTACTGGCGTGATTCCTTCATCAACAACGCTAACAGTCTTTATGTTATTTAGATAGCTATTCCAAGGAACCTCACTGGAAGAACCATATATACCATCTTCTATCCCTTTATATACTGCTGTTACAGGTTTATCTCTGTAGGTATCTCCTATCCTATAGCCATAATCTTTATAGAAATTCAAGCTGTTATCGTTTGCAGAATACACCGCAAAAGCTATTTGTGTATCCCAGGGCGACTTTACGCTAACTGCATTAGTGTTGAAATCACTATGGCTATCCCCTACTTGTTCTATATTCCAGCTTGAACAGTCCGCACTAAGCTTTGAACAGTTGCAGAACATATTCTTCATATCTATAACTTTGTTGGTATTCCACGAAGAGATATTCCCAACAGTAGCAAGAGAAGAGCATCCATTAAACATCTTAGACATATCTGCGACCCTGCTGGTATCCCACGGAGAAATATCGCTAATAGAAGTAAGGGAAGAGCATCCGCTAAACATGCTCAACATATCGGCAACCTTGCTGGTATCCCATTGCGAAATGTCCCCAACAGCAACAAGAGAAGAACATTCTCTAAACATACAAGACATATTTTGAGTATTTGATGTATCGAGTTTACTTACATCCGCGCTAGTAAGATTCAAGCAATTATTAAACCAATATGCTGTACTTACGGGCGCAATTCCGCTATCAACAACGCTAACGGTTTTTATATCATTTATATAACTATTCCAAGGAACAGTACCAGGATTATACGTATCACTTTCTATTCCGGTATATACTGCTGTTGCAAGCTTGTCTTTATAGGTATCCCCCGCCTTTGGCACAGTATTGCCCTTATAGAAACTCAAACTGTTATCGCTTGCAGAATACACCACAAAGGTTGTATCCCAAGGCGACTTCACACCAGGCGCATTGGCAACAAAACCGCTATGCCTATCCCCTACTTGTCTCACATTCCAGCTAGAGCAATCTGCACTAAGTCTTGAGCAATTACAGAACATGTTCTCCATATCAGCAACCCTGCTGGTATCCCACGAAAAAACATCCCCAACAGTAGTAAGAGAAGAGCATCCATTGAACATACTCAACATATCGGTAACTTTGCCGGTATCCCATAATGAAATATCCCCAACAGTAGTAAGAGAAGAGCATCCATTGAACATGCAAGACATACTTTGAATATTAGATGTATCAAGCTTACTTACATCCGCACTAGTAAGATTCAAGCAATTATTAAACCAATATGCTGTACTTACGGGCGCAATTCCGCTATCAACAACGCTAACGATTTTTATATCATTCATATAACTATTCCAAGGAACATCGCCAGCCTGACTATACGTATTACTTTCTATTCCGGTATATAGCGCTGTTACAGATTTGTTTCTATAGGTATCCCCTAGTTTTGGCATCTTATCGCTAAAGTCGTTATAAAAGCTAAGGCTATTGTCAGTATCAGAATACACCGCAAAAATACTTTTTTGATCCCAGGGTGTCTTTACGTATGGCGCATACAGGCCGAACGCGTCATGCCTATCCCCTACTTGTTCTACATTCCATTTAGAACAATCTGCACTAAGACTTCCACAGTTAAAGAACATGGTCTCCATATCGGCAACTTTGCTGGTATTCCACGAAGAAATATCACCAAGAGAACCAAGAACATAGCAATATCCGAACATACACCGCATAGATTCTACATTAGCGGTGTTCCACTGAGAAATATCACCAACAGAAGCAAGAGAAGAGCAACCGTTAAACATACTCGACATATCGGCAACTTTGCTGGTATCCCATTTCGAAATATCCCCAGTTGAAACAAGGGAAGAACAATAACAGAACATTAGAGACATGTTTTCCACTTTGGCGGTGTCCCATTTCGAAATATCCCCAATTGAAACAAGAGAAAAACAATCACAAAACATTCGAGACATGTTTTCTACTTTGGCGGTGTCCCACCCGGATAAACCTTCAATTTTTGTAAGATTTTCACAGTTATCAAACATGTATGACATGGTAGTTGTTGAAGATGTATCTAGCTTAGACATATCCACCGATGTTAATTTATAGCAATCATGAAACCAATATGCAGTGCTAACTGGTTTAATTCCGCTATCTATAACGCTAACTGTCTTTATATCACCTTCGTATATGTCCCAGGGTGCTAGGCCCGAAGAGTTTTCTATGCCCGTGAATAAAGCCGTTACTGTTTTTCCGTTAAAAGTATCGCCCTCCTTGGGGACAGTCTTACCTTTGTAAAAGTTAAGACTATGATCATCAACTGAGTAGACCGCAAAGGCAGTCTTTACACTCCAAGGAGATATCACGTCTGGAGCATTTTCGTTGAAGTTTGAATACTTATCATTGGGAACGTTATCTATAGACCAGTCCGAACAATCCGCCGTAAGACTTGTGCAGTTTTGAAACGTGCTGGACATATCAGTAACGTTGCTGGTATTCCATCCTGATAGGCCTCCAATACTGATAATCGAATTACAGTCTTTGAACATGCTGGATAGATTTTTAACACTTGAGATGTTCCAATTGGAAAGATCTAGGCTAGTAAGGCTAGAACATCCATAAAACATACTGCCCATATTTTCTACTTTTGAAGTATTGAAGTTTGATACCGTGGCGGATTGAAGCACTTCATCGTAATTGAACATTCCGCGCATATCGGTCACATTGCTTGTGTCCCAATTTTGAAGACCTTGGATTGATTCAAGACTTATGCAACCAATAAATACGCCAAGCATGTTTGTTACCTTTGAAGTATTAAAGCTCGAAACATCAAGCGAGGTAAGTTTCAAGCAACCCTCAAACATTCCAGCCATAAGGGTTGTTTTAGAAGTATCCAGTTTTGATACATCTGCTGAAGTTAAATACTCGCAGTGACTAAACCAGAATGCCGTACTTATTGGAGTAATTCCCTTATCAACAACTTTTACCGAATTAATATAATCGCGATACTTATACCAAGTCACCTCT
>CAVABR010000113.1:0-4967 GCA_963586955.1 bacterium | reverse complement strand
ATGCGTTCTACTTCTTTGATGAACAGCATTCGGTAAAGGTTGATTCAGGTACGGCCTACAGCAAAGACGGCACGGAAATATCTCAGGCTTTTGAAGGAGATGGCGTGCATATCAAGGCTGATGACGCACCCGAAGGCATGGAATTTGACAAGTGGGTCGTGGTAAAAGGTGACGCCCAAATTGCGGTTGAGGGAAGTACGGAGACCTCCTTCAAGATGCCCAATGAAGACGTTGAGATCAAAGCCACCTATTGTGAAAAAGCGCATTGGACGGTTACCTTCAATTCCAATGGCGGAAGCAACGTGTCTTCGCAGTCAGTCATTCAGGGGGAGCGTGCAAAAGAGCCAAGTGAACCTTCGAAATTCTTCAGCATTTTCAAGGGCTGGTATACCGATGAAGCTTGCACGCAGAAGTTTGACTTCAATCAACCTATCACGCAAGACACCACCCTTTATGCAAAATGGAATAGCTTGATTTACGTTAAGTTTGACGCTAACGGAGGCAATGCTGTTGAGCGCTACATCATTGAGTCAGGTGCTCCTTTGGGTTCTTTGCCCAGCACTTCTCTTGAAGGTCATACCTTTGCAGGTTGGTACGACGCAACGGGTAAAAAGGTCACCGCTTCTTCTACTTTTGATGGTGATACAACGCTGACGGCTAAATGGAGCACCGATTCTTATTTGGTTACCTTCATGGATGGAGATAATTACTACGATTTCGATGCGGTTGATTATAATACGCCCGTAACAAAGCCAACGGATCCGCAAAAGACAGGTCATATCTTTGTTGGGTGGTATACCGACGAAGCGCTTACCACGGCTTATGATTTCAACACCCCGGTAACCGGTGAGTTAATTCTGTATGCAAAATGGCAGATTAGCACCTATCAGGTGTCATTTGATACCGACGGCGGGAGCGAAGTTAAGAGCCAGGAAGTTGCATACAACAACACGGTAACTAAGCCGGCAGATCCTACGCGCGAAGGCTACACGTTTAAGGGTTGGCAGCTTGAGGGCAAGGATTATGACTTCAATACGCCGGTGACAAGCAATATCACCCTTAAAGCCGTTTGGGAAAAGAATGACGAGCCCACACCTGAACCAACGCCCCAGCCAAGCCCTGATCCGGTAAACCCCGATTCGGGTGATTCAGGTTCGTCAAGCGCAACTAATGCCGAAAAAGACGCACTTGCAAACACTGGTGACAGCAATGCTTTACCATTTGCATTTGCGCTGGTAGCTGGTTCAGCGCTGGTACTCGCTGGCGCGCTTGCCATGCGTGTTTGCTCTAGTCGTCGGAGCAATAACTAAGCTGATTTGCGTAAAATTAATCAAGACAAAAGGTCAAACCATGAATACTGTTGCTAAGCAACAAAATTGTCCAAGCACACAACATTTTTCTCAATATTTCTCGCAAAGCCTTCTTTTGATCTTCGTATTTATGAGCCTCGTCTTTATGGGGCTCTTCGCTTTGCCTGCTCAGGCGCATGCAGAAAATGAGAACACCTCAAGTGTTTATTACTATGTTGATTTCGACGAGGAGAAACACTTCGCTGCTGACTTTACTAGCGTAGAGGAGGCACTGGATAAAGTTGACTCTCTTGCTGAAGAGAACAATGTAAGAAAAATTGCGGTTGATTTAAAGGGGGACTGGACGCTTGAAAAAAGGCAATGCATAAAGCCTCCCAAGGCTAAAGAGATTGAATTCAATCTTAACGGACATATGATCAACCGAAATAATGTTGATTCGGATATATGGTCTGGCACTGGTTGGGGCGAAGTTTTCTATCTTGAAGACAACACCAGCCTCATCATAAATGGGGGAGATAAAACCACTGCCCACGAAGGCTACTTAAGCAACATACACGGCAACAGTGCGTTTTGGCGATTAGGGTCAGGCGTCAAATCACAAACAATATACGGTGGCCTGATTACGGGAGGCTGTTGCAATGACAAAGGTGGCGCAGGTGCTATTTCTGCCTATGGAGATAACGTTGTTGTTCAGCTCAATGACGTAACGCTTGCCGGCAATGTTTCTGATAACTACCTTGCCTTTTATGGTTACGGTGGAGCCGTTACCCTCTACGGAAGCTATAGCAGACTTCAAATGAATGCTTCATCTATTAAGTGGAATGCAAGCGAAAGCTTTGGTGGTGGGGTATATGTTGATGATACCCGTTGTGCCATTCACCTTTCGAACGGAAGCTCAATTGATGGCAATTATACTAAAAGCAAAGGGGGCGGTATTGCCGTCAAGAACAGCACGGTGTATATCGATATAGATGATTCGTCTTCGGTTTCAGACAACTATGCCGAAAGCGATGGGGGCGGAATATATCTCAACACGCTTGGCCTTGAATACAAATATGACGACCAAACCTATGTCAACCTTTCAAATAATTCTGCCATCAATGGAAATTATTCTGCCAAAAGTGGTGGTGGAATCTATGCTACGGCATCTAATTTCACCGGTATCCAAAAAACGGGCGAACGAGAATTTCTAGTAAAAGACAATTCGCTAATTAGCAATAACACGGCTTGCGAAAAAGGTGGTGGCCTCTACATTGAATATGATTCCGAAAGCCTTTCTGCCTCCGAATGTAAGTCTTATTCTGCTTTGACGGTTGAGAATAATTCACATATTAGTGACAACAAAGCAGGCGATGGCGCAGCGCTTTATTGCAAAGGAAGTGCACCTCAAACTGTAACGCTTTCTGCCTCAACTATGTCTGGCAATGCAACGGTGCCAAACAACGGTGATGGTAACGGGGGAGCACTCTATTCAGAAACCAACATGACTATGTCGCTTAAAGCGGGATCATCCATTGATTCAAACTTCGCATTAAACAACGGTGGCGCCATGTATGTTGGCGAAGATAAACCATTTTCGCTTGTTCTTAGTGGAGCTTCTAGCCTAGGGTCTAACCTTGCTAATAACGAAGGGGGAGGCCTGTTTGCAAAAGGGGCTACTACGCTAGACCTTACCGAAGGCTCTAAGATCGAAGGCAATACGGCAAGCACAGGAGCAGGCATAAGCATTACTGATGAGGTTGAGTCGTGCAAGATTGCCTCTAGCGATTCTACCGGTGAAATATCAGGCAACATAGCTTCTGGTGACGGCGAAAACAATGGCGAAGGTGCCGGGCTTTTGCTTCGCAAGGATGCAACGCTTTCAGGGCTTACTATTCAGTCAAACCTTTGTTCAGGAACGTCTTCTAGTGGTGCAGGCATGTTTATTAACGACTGCAAGGTTGACATCATCGATTGCTCTATTGTGAATAATGAAACTATGGGTAGCAATGGGGGCGGAATCGAAATTAGATCTAATGGTGAGGCTGCAAGAGCGGTGTTGGGTGGCACTGTTGTTGTTAGTGGCAACAAAGCAAATAAGCGCACCAACGAAGTTCAGAGGGTAGCAAGTGATATCCATCTTGCTGAAAAATTAGATGCCAGCGCTTCTGACATTGAGGCGGATAAGGATTTGCTTGATAACCGCATTGCTGAATCAGCCACTACGCCTCTAACAACTGATTCCAGAATTGGCTTACAGCGCTGGAACCGCGATGATATTTCCAAGCACAATGTTTCAGCGCAATCAGAGAAAATTACCGCACCTGCTTCGGTATTCTTCTCTGATGACACTCGCTGGCATGCAGAGAAAACTGAAAGCGACGTGCTGTTCTTAACGCAAGGGAGCGCTTCGTACAATGCGACTATCTATGGAGCATCAGATACACCAACGGTTTGCAGTGTTTCTTGTGACGAAGAAGTTAGCTACAAAGCAACCGATGCTATGTTTGTTAAAGATGGCTATAAGCTTGCCTATTGCACCGTTACTGGTCTTGATGAAACTACCAAACTTGAGCCTGATGCAAACGGCAATATTTCCTTCAAGATGCCCAGCAATGACGTAGAGCTTCATGCGGTTTATTACCCCATGACCTCCGACGCTTCTTTAGTAATTACTGACTCTTCTGAGTCTTGGAGCGTAATTGGTCAAGACGCCACTTTGGCCTTTACTAAGAATGTTACCTATACTCAAACTGATAAAACCACGCGCACGTTTTCAATAGATAAAGCGCAAACGGCATCTGAGCGCCCAGCAAATGTTACCAACGTAGCTTGCGAAGATATCAAAGATGATTCCGGTGCGGTAATTCGAAAGAAGGTTACGTATACCCTAGAGGTTAATTCCTTTAGCGATCAGGTTGCTGGTTGGTATGTAGACAAAGAAGGCACGTTAAAAACAACCTCAAAGGTTGATATTAGAACTTCCTTTGGAAATGCCGAGGTCAGTGATACCACTCTTTCGCTTAATGATGAAGGGAAGTTGATAGTTAAGGCTTCGGCGGTTTTTGATAAGCCGGCCAGCGCCACCCATGCGGTTGCCGTAATCTGCAAAGATGCAAACGATGCTTCATGTGTAATCACGGGCAGGGCAGTGCTGGTTGAAGATGATGCTTCCTATACCGTTAAAGCGCCTACCGAATCAGGCTGGAGCTTTTATAAGTGGGACGAAGAACACATGCCCCAGGGTTGCACGGTTTCAGGGGATTCGGTCATCGTAGCTGATACGGTTACTGACGACGTTATGATTCCTTGTTATTTTCAACCCGAAGTTGTTCGCATGACCTATACGCTTCCCAATTTGGTAGTGGGGCAAACATTCCCCTCTGAACTTCAATCGCTGATCTATACCACAACTGAGGAAAAGGACGTTACTGCTCAAGCAAACGAAGGGCTTTCTCTTACCTGGAAGAAGGCCGACGGAGGCGAAGTGGGCAAGGATGATGTAGTAGAAAGTGGTACTACGTATATTGCAGATATTGTTACTACTATAGAAAGCTCTGATTCATATCGGTATGCGTATGCTACTACGGCTTATGGCATTGTTAATGGTCAACGAACTGACATCAATATTCTTGATTATGATCAGTATAAGGTTGAAGCAACTTATACCACCAAAAC
>CAVABR010000112.1:0-4990 GCA_963586955.1 bacterium | reverse complement strand
CGGCTGTTAACCGGAGGGTTGTAGGTTCGAGTCCTACCCGGGGAGCCAGAAATTCGCAGGTCAGAAGATTGTTTCTTCTGGCCTGTTTTTTATTCAAATACGAGATGCCGAATGCTTGCATGGTTACTGGACGCTCTAGTGTTGTTGCTGTTGCTATGATGGTTCTCCTTTCGACAGGTGTACTGAGTGAAGAACACAAACCTAAAAAGAACGTTAGACATCTCGACAACCAAATATAAACCACAGACGTGATAAGACTTGAACGCGAGTATGGGAACAACGGACAAGCCGGTGGGACGCTAGGACGCCCACGTTCCCATCTGCACGAAGCAACCCGCCAGCGGAAGAAAAGAGAATCACGCTACAGACATGAAGCCACCACAGAAGTTTATATCTTACAAGCGATCTATAGTCATAGGGGGAGGTATATATTACTTATTTAGGATGATTAGGGATACTGGAAGTACCCGTGAGAATTACCCCCCGGTTTTAGAGGGTTAGATATTTATCAGAAGTAGCAGGTCAATAAGGGTGTGATAGGGTCGGAGCGTATGTAATACAAAGCGAGGACATAAAACGTGGTGACTAGCTAACACCTCAACCTACCATACAAACGACATACGAAAGTATTTCTCTTAACATGACGCTATTAAGAACTTTGTCAGAAAAGATGTCTTGTTCGTAGCCTACAGGGGAATGCTTACACTTAAACCGCTCGATAAGACGATCGATAATGCACCAATAAAAAATGCAAGAAAGCAACTCAGCGCAACGAACTATGTCACTTGTGATATTAAAAAACAACGACCTGCCTCTGGAGTATCTTTAGCACCGCAAATAGAATGCCAGAGACTTTGTTCTTCTCCAAGGTGAACCCCGTTTATTTTCCTTCCTTATCTTCATCGTCATCATCGTCTTTGTTTACATAAAAATAAATCTCTAGTAGCGGCCAGCATAATGCGACCGCTACACAGAGGATAGTAATGAAAGCTAACATGGCTGCTCCTTTACAAGTGCTTTGTATTTACTTTGAGCTTCATCGAGTAACACCTGAAACTCTCGGTTAAATTCATTGTCTATACCGATAGACGCATTGCTGCAGAACAAAGAGTCTTTAAGACCCAGTGTTCATCTTTTTATCTTTTACAGTCTGCGCATCATGTGCTCCCAAGTGCAGGGCATGTTTATTGGATGCGATACTTTTGCCTATATTCCGAGCATATTATATAGGGGATCGAACAGGTATGTTGCCATAATGTCCTCTAGACCGCCGTGCGGAGGAAGCCCTACAATTCTTCTCACTCCTGAAACAACAAAGCTGACCACTATGCAAAGAAGAACGAAAAGCACGATTGATAATCCGTATTTGATGTAACGTGTAGAGGATTTGTTATTATCCGCAGAAGCGTTACCATCATTCTCGCTACTTGCTTCTATGTCTATTTTTGAAGAAAGGTGTTTTTGTCTGTTGTAGTTTTCGCTCATTTTTTCTTCCCTTTGCAGAAAACTATAAAACTATAAAACTTGTATTTGCGAAGGCGATGTAACTTCGATATTGCATACGCCATTGTATAAATACACTTCGCCGGTGACGCATATTGTTTTGCCTTCATAAAGCGCTTCTGGCGAAGGTGAAAACGCAGCCCGATTCTTTCCCCATATCGTTATGGATAAACGATTTTTATTGGGATAAGCAACACCAACATCAAGGAAGGTTGGTCTGCCATTACTCGAACTGGCATATTCCGCGCCCACTACAGAGCCATAGATGGTAATCGTTTCTCCGACATGAGAAGAGGCATCATTCCATCTTATTGCATCACTTGGTAGATTGTAGGTTGAACGACTATCACTTACCGCCCCATTGCTGTTAGAGTTGTCGAGATCCGTAGAATCGTTGTCTAGAATCCATGGCTGGTAGTCGGGGTCGTTAGATATTTTCTCCAGATATTCTTTTCTATGACCATAGTCAATTACCAGATTGCCATCGATAAGTCTCTCGTTAATTAAATTTGGACTGCTTGTTGTATGAAAATATGTATATGGATTCTCAAAATCATCGCCGAGAAGCAAAACGCCCGCCTCTTCACCGGTTCTTCTGTCTTCATGAGTTGTGATCCATTTGCATTCAATGATGCTGGGTTGTTCATTCTCTATTATTCTGACTACGATTTCAGCATCCCCATTTTCCCTCAGCGTGAGGAAACCCCATACATCATCAATGCTTTTGAAATTTAATTCGCCTTCAACTGTATTTGCGGTTGCTTTATAACAAGCCCAAACACCGACATATTCATCGCTTTTTGGGTCTTGGTGTGAACAACCGCTTATCAATACGCAGGAAAGTACAATGGCTATAAACACTGTTAGGGCTTCTAAGATATTTTTTGTTTTAAGCCACATACTATCCCCACTGGCCTAAAAGCTGATGTAATAAGAGCCTAGCATCGTAATATTCTTTAAGATTCTTGCTCTTGCGTCTATAGCTAATTTTGACAAATACATCTGGAACTACGCTAACGAAGTCAGATGCAACAATGAAGACAAGGACGATAACATCGGTCCAAGGATTGCCCAACACCGACATGAGAGAAACATGCATGACGAGTGCTATCAATGCCGCGACTATAAAAACGATTATTTTCGTATTTTGAGAGGAATTATACATTCTCCAAGTTAAATAATATGTCGAGCATTTGTAAGCATGTTCTTCCTTCGTCAACTTCCCCCTTAAATACGTTGCTTTTTCTGCCTCCGACATATCCCACACGCATCTATGGATAATCACTTTGTTGCAAGATGAGACTATTGGAATGGCTATCCCCGCAGAAACAAGAGCACATACCACAGCACACGTCGCAATGAACGAGCCTATTCCTCCTATCTCCCAATCGCCAAAAAACATGACTGGGATGATACTAAAAAAGAATATTACTCCTATCGTGATGGATAGCTTTATGAAGCAGTTTGCAATGAGGGCAACAGGTGCAACCGCATTGACCAATGAAGGATTAGGCTCTTTTATGCGATACTGCTCACCAACTGGATCATCGGATGCAGAACCAACCGGATCATTGGTTGCAGGATCAGTTAGATCATCAGATGCGGAAACAGCTGGATCATCGGATACAGGATCAGTTAGATCATCAGATACGGAAACAGCTGGATCATCGGTTGCAGGATCAGCTGGATCATCGGATGCAGAACCAACCGGATCATCGGTTGCAGGATCAGTTAAATCATCAGATACGGAAACAGCTGGATCATCGGTTGCAGGTTTGGTCATTCCTGTCCAATTCTGCCCATCCCAATATCTCAGCCTTTGATTACCACTTGACGCATCTGAATGCCAGCCTGCTTGTGATGATTGTTCCGTTCTTGGATTTTGTTTATTAATTGCGAATCCGATGTTGTAAGGATCCGGATACCAGCCTGCTTGTGATGGTTGTTCCATATTCAATTCCTTTCTCGTTAATATCTCATTGCAAGAAGTGACAGCATGAAGCCAAACGAAAGCAGCCAAAAAACTGCCAGTAAACCAACCAACACAGCAAAGACGATGTTTGATATACCCTTCTTACGTTTTGTAAGACTACTGTTCCAGATTGGACCGAAGATTATTCCGCCTACAGCGCAATTCCAAAAGGCCACAGCAGAACTGTTTGTGATCTTAGGTTTCAAGCTGAAATAAGAAGGGAATAGGATTATTGCATAAAGAAATTGGAACACCATATAAGCAAGTCTTAGAAGGGATGCTGCAATCATATACGTCTCAGGAACGAGATATTCAATATCTAAAATTACACAGAAGAACAAGATGCCAGCAATTGATGCGCCAACAGAAGTACGCCAAATATCAAGAAAAGGAGTAAAAGAAACCTGCACTCCCTGTGAAGGTTTTTCATGCGTAGAGACTTGATCATCTACTTTGAAGTCGTTTTTGCGCTCTTCTTGCTCTTCTTTTCTGTATTCGCATTCGGCATGCTCATCATTGTCTCGACTTGATTCAGCTCTTTCATAAGCAGTATCTTTTTCCCAAGAACGAGATAAAAGAACTTCTCTTGCTTCATTGATAAGTTTGCATTGCTCCTCTGCATGCATTCTCAGTCTGTCATTACTTGAATACTTGTCAGGATGGTTCATCTGTATTGCAATACGATATGCCGCGTTTATGCGCGCATCGTCCAATTCTCCATCTTGGAGACCCAACAAAGCTAGTGCGACATCTTTTCTCATTGCACAAATTCCGCTTGTGCATATCTTGTTGCATTCGCTTTAGCGTTAATGATTTTCAGTAAACATCGTTTACAGGCTTGAAAACGATTAGTTTTTCTTGAAGCGGTTAAGCAATCGAAGAGCTTCATGTTCGGCGACCTCCGTTTGGTAGTACTTCAGCGGATGTCGCGAGATGCTTAGCAAACATGTTGGAAGACATCCACCCTATGTCGCCAAACAATTACGCAGCGTGGAAATACACAACTGGTCGGACGGATGCCCTCCGGCATATGTATTTCCATCGCAAGGTTAGTGATTCCCTGCATAATTGTTTGGCACACTCCATTCTACCATCGTGACATCTGAACTTCTACCCGTATCAGGCGAAACGTACGAAGCCCTACATTAACGGTGGAAGCGATGCTGCCTTGGCATGACTTCAGATTCCTCGGATGCCATCGCTTCTCTGGCAACATTAAAAATGCTCTGAAGCGCTAGCGGCCTAGGTGCCTATCGGCAACCCAGACCGCCTATGATAAGATGTAAATGTATTGTCGCAAGTCGTGCCGAATTCGTGCCGAATTGCGAACAAGGTTAGATGTTTCTACTTAGTGGTACATATAGCTTTGACCAGCGCAGATAGTGTTACACAGTGTTAGTCGCTCCTCACTTCTGCGGTTGTTAACCGGAGGGTTGTAGGTTCGAGTCCTACCCGGGGATCCAGAAATTCAACCCGCAAGCATTTTGTTTGCGGGTTTTTTGTTTGTATTTTGCA
>CAVABR010000111.1:0-5119 GCA_963586955.1 bacterium | reverse complement strand
ACTATTTCTTGATGCTCTTGAAAGCTTCGGTCTGAGCTTTAATGCCACGTTCTGCAGCGAAGCGTTCGATAGAAGTTGCGCCAAAGAAGCCATCGATGCCAGGAACATTTTCAATGATGTATGCTGCATCTTTTGGCTCAGCAATAGGACCGCCGTGGCAGATAACCAGTGCATCTGGGTTGATGTCTTTAACAACCTTAACAATGCCGGTGATAATCTCTGCGCAATCCTCAAGTGTGCGAGCAGTCTCTGCGCCAATGGTGCCTCCGGTGGTAAGACCCATATGAGCAACAATGATGTCTGCGCCTGCTTTGGTCATAGCAGCTGCTTGCTCTTCGTCAAAAACGTAAGGGCAGGTGAGCATATCAAGCTTGTGAGCTTCGGCAATCATGTCAACTTCAAGGCCATAGCCCATGCCGGTCTCTTCAAGGTTCTGACGGAAAACGCCGTCGATGAGTCCAACGGTTGGGAAGTTCTGTACACCGTTAAAGCCCTGATCTTTGAGCTCCTGAAGATATTTTTTCATTACGCGGAAGGGGTCGGTTCCGCAAACGCCTGCAAGAACAGGAGTGTCTTTAACAACGGGCAAAACCTCGGCGCCCATTTCAACAACAATCTGGTTTGCGTCTCCATAAGAAAGAAGGCCTGCGAGCGAGCCTCGGCCAGCCATGCGGAAACGGCCAGAGTTGTAAATTACAAAAATGTCTGCGCCACCTGCTTCAGCGGATTTTGCGGTGATGCCGGTGCCAGCGCCAACACCCAGCAAGATGTTGCCTTCAGCAATAGATTTGCGGAAACGATCAAGAATTTCTGAACGAGATAGTTCAAGCATGTTTAACTCCTTTTAAGTGTTTCTGCGCACCGAACTGCTCAAAGAGTAACTCGATGTGCGCGTGTTTTGGTTCAGTGTGCGAACGCTAGTTTTTTGCGCACGCACGTTCTAATTCAGCGCGCAAATTTTTACCTTCGCGCGCGAACGCTGTAGCCTAGCGAACGCCTACAGCCTAACCTTCCATGAGATCAATAAGCTTTTGCGCGGCTGCAACAGCAAATTCGTCGTCGTTGATATGAGCATCCATCTCAATAATGGTTGCTTTATCAGGCGAAATGTTGTTCTTCAGCGTTTCGAAAAGTTCAAAGTCTTCTCTTGGCCCCCAGAACGGTTGGCCTTCAGCATCAATCATGGAAACACCTTTCAAAGGAAGCATGCAAACGCATGGTCCGGTTGAAAGATTGATCTTAGACGCAAGGGCTTCGCCAATCTTCTTGTTCTCTTCGATTGTGGTGCGCATGAGCGTAACCGTGGGGTTGTGCTTGTATAAGTTTCTTTCCTTAAATTGCTCTGGCACGGTATCCCATGGACCAAAGTTGACCATGTCAAGAGCGCCAACACTGATAACAGTTGGCACACCATTGAGCGCGGCTGCTTCGCAACGTTCGGGGCCTGCTGTCAAAACGCCACCAACAATTTCGTCACACCATTCGGTAGTGGTGAGATCAAGCACGCCTTTGATAAAGCCTCCGTTGACCAGCGCCTCCATGCATTTTCCGCCGGTGCCGGTAGCATGGAAAACAAGCACTTCGTAGCCGTGATCTTTCAAGTAAGCTTGCGCTTTTTGCACCGCGGGTGTGGTAACACCAAACATGGTTGCGGCAACTAAAGGCTTTGCGTCTTCCTCTTTGGGACGCGCGTGTTCAAGCATGCCCGTCATGGCATTGATTGCATTGTTGAAGATGGTGGTTGAAAAGCTGTTGATGCCTTCAACGTCAACAATGGAAGGAAACATTGCAATGTCGGAAGTTCCCACATAAGGAGCAACGTCGCCAGAAGCCATGGTTGAAACCATTACCTTAGGCACGCCGATGGGAAGCTTCCTCATGCCGGCCGTGGCGATGCTTGTTCCGCCCGAGCCTCCCATAGAAAAAACGCCGTCGAAACGGCCGTTTGCATAGAGACTGGGAAGAAGCTTTTCAATGCCTCGCGCCATGGTTTCGGTTGCGAAAGCGCGGTCTTTTTTCTCCACTATGACAGACATGTCAATGTCAACCGCTGCAGCAACTTCAGTATTGGTCACATCAGGCATAGTGAGTGGATCGAACACGCCACAGTGAATAGTGAGCGTCTCGATGCCTAATTCTTGGAATCGTTCTTGCACGTAGGCAAATTCTTCGCCCTTGGTGTCGAACGTACCAATAATAGCTACTGTTTTCACAAGACCTCCTTTTTTTGTTGTGATGGATTGAACACGTTCATTTTACTCCAATGAAGGTCAAGCTCAACAAATTTGCAGAAGTTTGCTGAGGTGGGAAGTGTGTGAAGCGCTGGGTTAGGCGCGGGCGAAGGGGTGACGGAGTGCTCAGGCGAAAAAGGGCGAAGTGCTTAGGTTAGGCGTGGGCGAAGGGGTGGATGGATTGCCGGGCGAAAAGGTGCGGGGCGTTTGTGAAGGGGTGACGGAGCGCTCAGGTGAAAAGGTGCAATTTCGTTACAAAATGAAAAAAGATAGAGTCGGCCTTTAAAATTAAAGAGTCTCTGGATTAAATGTTTTAAGAAAGAGCCTAATAAAATGCCGTGTTATTCTCTTGGCTAACAAAATGCTTTTAGCATTGTGCAGAAGCGTTTTGCTTGAAGAATTTGCATTGTGAATTTGTTTGGCAAATTTGGCGCACAGATTCGCCTAGAGAATTTGCATTGCGAACGAAAACGCGCGAATATGCCTTGTGCATTTGATGCGTGAGCTAAGCGCGCGAATTTGTTTGGCGAATTTGGCGCGTGGTGTTTTCGCAAAGCATTCGCAAAAGCCTTCGCACAACGTTCGCGAAGACGATGCGGAAAGAGATTTTGCGAAGAGCGCGACGCAAGAAGAGTTTGCAAAAGAGAGCACGTAAAGAGAGCACGTAAAGAGAGAGCGCACGAAAAGAAAGGATGGGTGCATGACAAGTCAGGACGACAGTAAAAATGTCGGCGTTAATTCGCTTGTTGAAAACCCTCAAGAAACTGGCGTTTCTGAAACTTCCGAAGGTTCCGACACTTCCGGCACCTCCGGAGAGCGCCCGTTGGTAATCATCCTTCATGCTTCCGTGGGCTCAGGACACAGAAGCGCCGCGCAGGCAGTAGCACAGGCCATGGAAACGTTGCGCGGACAGCACGAAAACCTTCCGGCCAACACTGAAATTGCCGTCCTTGACATTCTTGACTTTGGTGGCGTGCGCTTCAGTGGCGAAAAAACCGCCAGCATCTTCACCGGAGTTCTAAGCCCGGTCTATGACATCACCTGGCACCACATTTTCACCGGTCGCATTTTGTGGGGCGGTGCCTGGGGCTGGTCTCCTGCGATGTATTGGAAGTTCACGCGCCTGGTCAAACAGCGCAAACCTATTGCCATCATTGCTACTCACATTGTGGCGGCAAACTGCGCGGTGGCGGCGCGCATGTCGACTGGCCAAACATTCCCGGTAGCGTGCGTTCCTACTGACTACGGCGTTGAAGGCTTGTGGCCTCACTTGTACGCCGACCTGTTCTGCGCCGCCGATGACTTCATGATCAAGGAGCTTCTTCCCAGAAGAGTCCCACGTGAAAAAATTGCCGTAACGGGAATCCCCGTGCGAGCCGGCTTCGAAGACGACCACGACGTGGTTGCCATCAGAGACCGCTTTGGCCTTCCGCAAGACAAAAAGATTGTCCTGGTTATGGCCGGCGCAAAGTATTCGGAGCCCTATCTGCCGTTTAGAAGAATCATCGAGCCCGCGTTTGGTGAATTGTCCAACCTCATTGATATGCATTTTGCCTTCCTTGCAGGCGAAGATGTTGAATACGCTACCTACCTCAAGCAAACCTTCAAAGAGCGAGGCATCGAAAACGTGTCCGTGTTCAACTACGTTGAAGACATGGTTGATCTTATGTCCGCGAGTGATTTGATTGTGGCGAAATCTGGCGGGTTGGCCGTGACGGAATGCGTATGCGCGCGCCTGCCTATTTTGTTGGTGGGAAAATCATACGGACAAGAAAGAGCCAACACGTATACCGTCACCAGAGTTGGCGCTGCGCTTAAGGCCGAAACAACCAAAGAGTTCATTCGCCAGATAAAACGCATCCATCAAAAGCCCTACATTTTGGATTTGATGAAGGAAAAGGGCAAGACAATTCGTCGCCCCAATTCTGCTTTTGATGTTGCCGTTGCCACGCTGGATTTGGTGGGAACAATCGAGCCACTAAAAAAGCCGTTCTTGAAAATATATATTGGTGGCAAACCAGTTCACGTGCGCTAAAAAGCACGCCAACAAAGACAAAGCAAAAAGCGCGCATAAATTCGCACATTCGCAAGCGCGCATAAGAAAAGGAGCGCGCGAAGTAGCGCAAAATCAAAAAGCATGCGAACAAAGCGAAGATAACAGGCGCGCACGGCCAGAAGGCGTGTAAAATCAGAAGACATAAAACAGAACGCAAAGTAAACTATGTCAAAGGGCGCGCGAAATTAGAAGGCGCGCATGTAAAGCACAAACAGAAGGAGTACTTCATGGAAGCTTACAAGCAAGAGTTCATTGAGTTTATGGTGGAAAGCGACGTTCTTAAATTTGGTGAATTTACGTTAAAGAGCGGAAGGAAATCTCCTTTCTTTATGAATGCTGGCGCCTACGTTACCGGTGATCAGTTGCACAGATTGGGTCTGTACTACGCCCGCGCCATCCACGATACGTTTGGCCTTGATTTTGACGTGGTGTTTGGTCCGGCCTACAAGGGCATTCCGTTGAGCGTGGTAACAGCCATGGGTCTTCATGAGCTTTATGGCAAAGAGGTACGCTATTGCTCAAACCGCAAGGAGGTCAAAGACCACGGCGACACCGGAATTTTGCTGGGAAGCAATTTGGCCGATGGTGACCGCATTGTGATGGTTGAAGACGTAACCACGTCCGGAAAGTCAATCGAAGAAACGTATCCTATCATCACCGCGCAGGCCAAGGTTGATGTGGTTGGTCTTATGGTTTCGCTTAATCGCATGGAAGTTGGCAAGGGTGGTAGCAAATGCGCTCTTGATGAAGTGAGCGAACGCTACGGATTCCCTACGGCATCCATTGTTGATATGGCCGAGGTTACTGAGCATTTGTATAATCGCGAATGTCA
>CAVABR010000110.1:0-5169 GCA_963586955.1 bacterium | reverse complement strand
CAGGGTAGCGCTTTGGTGTTGCCGGAAAAGCTGGTTAATTGCAGGCTTGGAGCCCTGCTTAAAATTTGATCGTGGTTGGCCTTCATTAGAAAGGGAACTTATGGCTGTTGTGAAAATTGGTTTAGTTGGAACAGGAACCGTAGGGGGAGGCTGTCTTGATATCCTTGTTAATCACAAAGAGGACTTCAAGCGCCATTTTGGGATAGAGCTCGAACTTGTTCGCGTATGTTCGCGTAATCCTGAACAAGCAATTGCGCATGGAGTTGAAGATATCTTCACCACGGATTACAAAGACGTTGTCAATGACCCTGAAGTTGAAGTTGTCATTGAGCTTATTGGCGGAACGGGCATTGCTAAGCAGGTTATTCTTGATGCATTGCATGCAGGTAAGCACGTTGTAACGGCAAACAAGGCAGTTATGGCTTCTTCGGGCGAAGAAGTGTTGGGTCTTGCAAAAGAGAAAAACCTTGAAGTAGCATTTGAAGCAAGCGTCGGTGGTGGCATTCCTATTATTCAGCCACTTAAGCATGCGCTTATTGCTAATGAAATTTCTAACATCATGGGCATTGTAAATGGAACTACCAACTACATGCTCACGCGCATGGAACAAGATGGACTCAGCTACGATGAGGCGCTCAAAGAAGCTCAGGAAAAAGGCTTTGCAGAAGCAGATCCTACAGCTGACGTTGATGGCTTAGATGCTGCAGCTAAAATTGCTATCTTGGCTTCCATTGCATTCAATTCCCGCGTAGTTATGGACGATGTTTATACCGAAGGTATTCGTCGCATTTCTCCGGTTGATTTGGCTATGGCACGTGATATGGGCTATGCGGTAAAGCTGGTTGCTCATGCGCACCGAGGCGAAAAGGGTATTGGCGTTCGCGTTCACCCAACTATGATTCCGCTTGATCATCAGCTTGCTACCGTCAACGGTGTTTACAATGCTATCTATGTAGTAGGCGATGCAGTTGGCGAAACTATGTTCTTTGGCGAAGGTGCCGGCGCAGGTCCTGCTGCAAGTGCTGTTATGGGTGATGTTCTAGAGGTTGCTCGTCACGTTGCTATGGGAATCAAGCCCATTGTTGGTTGCACGTGTACCGACAGCATCCCAATTGACGAAATGGAAGATTTGGAAACGAAGTATTACTTGCGTTTTGTAGTAGCTGATCGCAGCGGCGTTTTGGCTGCAACGGCTGATATTTTTGCCAAGTATGATGTTTCGGTTCAATCGGTTACTCAGCGTGGAACCAAGGCTCGCCATGAAGTTGACTTGGTATTCCTTACTCATACCGCAGAAGAGCGAAGCATGCGTAAGGTTATCGAAGAAGTCTTGGCGCTTGATGGCGTTTCTTCAAGCAGCGCACCTTCGATTATTCGCGTTGAAGACTAGGGGCGCGTGCGAGGCGACGAGGCGCGGTGCGAGGCGCGCGTGAGGGAAGCCAAAGCGTGATGGCGCACGTGCCGAGCAAGGCCGAACATGAGGCGTGCGTGAAGAAGGCCGAGAGGCAAGTCAAGCGCACCATCCAAAGTTATAGATCATTTTAAAGGGGCTCAGAACGAGCCCCTTTTTGCTTTTAAAACCTTATTGTTTCCGCGCGGTAAATCTTTGTTTACAGAATACCCCCGTGGGGTATATAGTAGGTTCATATTCTATACCCCCTGGGGGTGTAGGGAAAATCAGCGAAAATGTAACGCTGGCAATGTTGGAAAATCAGCAAAGCCCGAAGTGCCACGACGTTTCGCATAAAACAAGTGGGGACAGAAGATTGCCAAGGAAAGAGACTATAGCGACGTCAAGAGAAGTCAGCAAGAAATGAGTTAGCAATGGAAAATAAAACGGATCAGCAAAAGGAAAAGCACCCTTGTCCAAGCTGTCGAAAAAAAGAAACTGAGCGCAGTGAAGCATTTCAAAAAGACTTGCAAAAGCGTCTTAATTTAGCAATTGGCCAGCTCAACGGTATAAAACGCATGCTTGATGAAAATTGCTATTGCGGGGATGTGCTTACCCAGGTTGCAGCAACCCAGGGCGCAATTCGCACCATTGCGCTGATGCTTTTGCAAGATCATATGCAAACCTGTGTTGCTGAACAAATTCGCGAGGGCAACGACGAAGTGATTGATGAAATGGTCTCGTTAGTCAAAAAGTTTTCTCGATAGTTTCCGAAAGAGTAAATCAGTAGTGAAAAATCTCAGGCTTTAAAAGCAAGGTTATTTGATTTCTGTGCGCCCCAGATATATTCGCAGGATAAGCCATCGACGAAAACCTATAGGTCTGAAAGCAAAATCAGTTTGATGTCGTGCTTCATGGCACTGCATTGAGTGGAGAGAAAAAATGAAGCAAACATTTGATATTACGGGGATGTCGTGCGCAGCCTGTTCTGCCCGCGTAGAAAAAGCAACCAAAAGCGTTGAAGGTGTGAACTCTGTGGCAGTCAACTTGCTCAAAAATTCCATGGAGGTTGACTACGAAGGTTCGGCAGAAGTGCTGGATAGCATTTCCGAATCAGTAAAAAAGGCAGGCTATGGCGCAGTGCCTCGCGGGGGCGCTTCGTCAGCCGAATCGAGTAGCGTCACGAATACCGCTTCTTCACCGGGGGCAAGCGAGCGCGCAAAGCAAGAAGCACGCGCTGTTCGCATTCGCCTTGCGGTGTCGCTTATTTTTACGGTACCGCTTTTTTATCTTTCCATGGGACACATGTTTTCTTGGCCGTTGCCTGCGGTGTTTCTGGGCGACGAAAACATCATGGTATTTGCACTTACGCAGTTTTTACTTTTGGTTCCCGTTATTTTTGTAAACTTCAAATATTTCAGCGGAGGGTTCAAGGCGCTCATTCATCGCTCGCCCAACATGGATACGCTTATTGCGCTGGGCTCTGCTGCTTCAACTGTCTATGGCATCTATATCCTCTATGCACTTTCGGTTGCACTCGGTCATGGTCAGCTTGATCACGCTCATATGCTTGCCATGCACTTGTACTTTGAATCGGCGGCGATGATCTTAACGCTTATTACGCTGGGGAAGTATTTCGAGGCGCGTGCTAAAGGAAAAACTACTGATTCACTTGAAAAGCTCATGGATCTTTCGCCTTCTTACGCTACGCGAATCACTGAGGCAGGCGAAGAACGCATACCTACTGAAGAGGTGCGCATAGGAGACGTCTTGGTTGTGCGCCAAGGCGAATCTGTCCCGGTTGATGGCGTGTTGTTGGAAGGTGGCGCCGTCATTGATGAGTCGTTCATCACGGGCGAGAGTATTCCGGTAGAAAAAACACCTGGTTCAGCGCTTACGGGGGCAACGCTCAATCAATCGGGCTGGTTTACCATGAAGGCTGAACGTGTGGGGGCGGATACTACGCTTGCAAATATTGTTCGGCTTGTTGATGAGGCAACGAGCACCAAGGCTCCTATTGAGAAGCTGGCTGACAAAATTAGTGGCATTTTTGTTCCTGTTGTTATTGGTCTGGCGCTTATCACGTTTATTGTGTGGATGGTTATCACGCAAGAGGTTGGAACAGCACTTGTTTATGCTGTTTCGGTTTTGGTTATCTCATGCCCCTGTGCGCTCGGTCTTGCCACGCCAACTGCCATTATGGTTGGCACGGGAAGGGGCGCTACGTATGGCATTCTCATCAAATCTGCCGATGCGCTTGAGCGCGCCCATGCGCTCAAGACGGTGGTGTTCGACAAAACGGGAACCATCACGCAGGGCACGCCTCAGGTAAGCGATGTGGTTTGGGTGTCGTATGATTTCGGGTGTGCGGATGATCGTGCGGGCTTAGATTGTGCAAGTGATGGTGTAGCTCGCGCGGGGTCGGTATATTGCGCTCGCGTAGAGCAGGGCGCAGTTAAAAATGTCGTTGACTCGCATTTGGACGAAAACTATCACTTCCTGTTGTCGCTTGCGCTTTCGCTTGAAGAAAAATCGAGTCACCCTTTAGCTTGTGCGGTAGCTCAATTTGTTCGGAAGCAAAATATAGATGCGCAAACCATAAGCAACTTTGAAGAGATTGCCGGGAAGGGACTAAAAGCTTCCTTGGATGGAAACGTTGTATGCGTGGGAAATGCTCGCTTTATGGAAGAGAACAACGTATCAATTGCTCCGCTCAAAGAGCGTGCGCAAGCCTATACCGATGAAGGTAAAACCCCCTTGTTTTTTGCTTGTGGAGAAAAGGCGCTTGGATTCATGGCGCTTGCTGACGAGGTTAAGCCAACCAGCGCTTATGCTATCAAAGCGCTAAGAGGGGCGGGCATTTCCACCGTAATGCTTACGGGCGATAACGAAAAAAGTGCGCAAGCCATTCAAAAAAAGGTTGGATTAGATACTGTTATTGCCGAAGTTCTCCCGCAAGAAAAAGAGCGCGTTATCAGGGATCTTTCGCAAAAAGGTACAGTTGCCATGGTGGGCGACGGTATCAATGATGCGCCCGCCTTGGCACGTGCCGATGTTGGTATAGCCATTGGCGCAGGAACTGACATTGCAATTGAGAGTGCTGATATCGTACTCATGCACAGTCAGCTCAGTGATGTGCCTGCCGCTATAGATTTGTCAAAAGCTACGGTGCGCACCATCAAGCAAAATCTGTTTTGGGCCTTGTTTTATAACAGTATTTGCATCCCCGTTGCAGCGGGTGTTTTGTCTGCGGTGGGCATAACGCTCAATCCCATGATTGCGGCTGCCGCCATGAGTTTGAGCTCGCTTTTTGTGGTGAGCAACGCCCTTCGTTTGCGCGGATGGAAACCAAAAGAGATTCAAGGGGAGCTTCAAAAGGCATCACAAAACGAAACGCAACCTTCGCTTCCTGCGCAAGCGGTGGAGACGCTTCAAGGAGCAGGCGAAACAAGAACCCTGCGCGTTAAGGGCATGATGTGTCCTAAATGCGTGGCGCATGTAACTGAAGCCCTAGAAGCAGTAGATGGTGTTAGCTCTGTTGAGGTGAGCCTTAAAGAAGAACAGGCAAAAGTAACGCTTTTAGAGGCTTCTTCGAAAGCGCTGGATAAAAAGCTTGTTTCAGCTGTTGTTGATGCAGGATATAAAGCAAAAATCAAATAAAACCAGGATGCACTCAGCGTTTCAGGATGTAAAGCCTCTCACTCTAAGGGCAAATCAGAAGAGATTAAGACGAGAAGCACTCAGCGTTTTCAAACTTACTCTTGATCGCTTCGCTCGCT
>CAVABR010000109.1:0-5586 GCA_963586955.1 bacterium | reverse complement strand
GTTGAGGCATACCACTCACCTTCTGCAACAGCGCCGGATTCAATAGTTTTATTGGCGATGTCTGCATTCCAGTCAGAAAGATCTGCGGGAGCTTCTATGCTCTTTATGATGATAGCTTCATCTTCGCCATTAACCACCGTGATTGCGTTGCTTAGTACGTTGCCGTCTTCATCCACTACTACGGCACTGCTACCAAAAATATTGCTCAAAGTATCCTTTGCGAAGGCAACGCCTTTGTTGGCATACATTCCAAAGCACATGCAAGCAATGAGCGCGGTGATAACTGCAACGATGATAGTCTTCTTCTTAGAAGAGGCGTCAACATCCGTTCCCGCGCTGGCGTGAGCGCCTATGTTAGCACTTTCGCCCGCATTGTTGGCAGCAAGGCTTCTGCTTTTGATGAAGATATAAACCGCACCTACAATTAAAACCGCCACGCCTAAGACAAGCCACATAAGAGCGTCGCCGGTGGCAGTACTCGAAGTAGCCGTGGTTGTTGTGGTGGTAGTGCCTGCTCCACCGCTTGTTCCTCCATCAAACATGGTGATGGTCATAGCGCCATCAATAGTCTGATAGGCGTCATCTGCAAAAGCCAGCTGAGGCGCGCACATAACAAATGCCATAAGCGCTAAAACTGACACGAACACGCCGTGCAATATAGCGCGCGTGGAGGTGCACCCGGATTTGTAGGTTTTAGTTACCATACTTCCTCCCTGATCCTTTTCTTGATTACCAACTCGTCTTACAACTCAAGCAACTCAGCTATTAGGGAAAACATCCCAAACTTCTGTTGCATTTAACTTCAGGTTTTCTTGCATTTCAACGCGAAAACGAAAAAGCCCTCTTATCTTCAGTGCAAGCAGGATGCTTTTACTCCAGCATAGTTACTTTAGCTATTGTGTTATCAATTTTTCACTATCCTGTTTGAGACTAATGAACGCGCCTAGCCTTTTAATAAAACTAAGCGCGTTACCTTTTTAGAAGCTCAACTAAAAGCTTTACTCCTTAACTAAACACAAATATCTTGTGATTAAAGGAAGCCACCATCAGAAGCAGAATTCTTTCTAACGATTGCTTCATCTGTATCATCGGTATTAATAGTTTCACCGCTGGTGTTTTCTTTAGTGTTGTTAGTGCCTTCGGTAATAGTAGAAACGTTGTTGCCATCAACTGCATCTTTCATTATATCCGAATTCGAATAGCTATTATTGTCGAGCGAAGAGACATTTCCCTCAGTATTCCAGCTAGGAGCTTTTACTCCAGGCGCTTCTTCATTGAAACTATCGTGATCTGTCACTTTAGTTACATTCCAGGCAGAACAATCTACGTTGAGAGCATAACAGCGTATAAACATCTCCGACATATTAGTTACTTTTGAAGTATTCCATTTAGAAAGGTCAAACTGTTTTGACTCTGAAGGACCTACAAGTTTGTAACAGTTATAGAACATCAATTCCATATCCTCTACGTTGCTAGTATCCCAATTTGATATATCGTCAATAGTTGTGAGTGCATCACTCTGTGGAAACATCATGTGCATGTCTGTAACTTTAGAGGTATTCCATTCTGCCACCCCGCTAATAGCGGCAAGGCGCTTGCAATTTTCAAACATTCCACGCATGGAAGTAACTTGAGAAGTATCTATATTTGATAGACCCTCGATAGAAGTAAGATTTCTACAGCGATGAAACCACCTTTGAGTAGTGGCTGGTTTGATTTTATCAGCGATTACTACCTTTTCAATATTGTCGGTTGATTGGGTACCCTCATTGATCCATTCTGGTGAATCTCCCGTATCTTCAACCTGAGTGTATATTGTTGTTAACGGATAGCCTCTATACGTTTTGTCATTTTCTGCTTGTTGAATATTAGTCTCAGTATCTTTGTAAATACGAAGGCTTTTATCCTGTTCAGAATACGCAGCAAAAGCTTTCTTTACCTCAACGGTAACGGCTATGTTTTCAACAATGTTGTAATTGTTTGTATCAGCAGGAATAAACTTTGCTTTAAAAGTTGTTGCAGTACCTGCGTCTCCCACTGGCACACTAGATGGATCTTCGGCCATCCAAACAAAGCTACCTTCTACTGGTTTTGTTTGGGCAGGCAAAACAACATCAGCAAGCGTCTGTCCCGCCTCTGCACTAAGTCCTGTAGGGGCAGGACATACCGGATCAGCTTTTTCAATAGTAAATTGCTGAGCTTGCGCATCTTGAGAAAGCACATAGTTAGAGTTAGTTAAAACCTTTGGATAGATTTCATAAGTACCCACATTGATGGTATCGGTTCCCCATTTAGTTCCAACCCTAACACTTACCGTATCACCTGCTACAGCATTTTTAACGCTTGCCTGAGGCAATAATGAATAGCCGGTATAGGTTTGAGAAGTTTGACTCCATTCAAGCTCTGCTACAAGCTGATCAATCTTTGCTTTGGTTGTTGTTTGGTGACCAGAGTCTGCAAGTTTGTAATTATCAATAGACTTGCCACTTAGAACAAGATTAGAGATGGTTACGGTTTTATTTGAGCCGGCGTTTGCGTTCTCAAATGTTCCTTCTGCGGTAACACTGAGCTCATCCGAGCTAACTTTTCCGCTCAATTGGGCGTTAGCATAATTGAGTTCAGCTTTGGTTGTGCCGTCATAGGTTTTATTGTTGGCAGTGATGCCTGAGACGGTAACACTAGCTCGCTCGATCGTGAATTCTTTTTCAACATCTGGAAGCTTGTAGTTGTCATTGTTGATCTTTGCAATAGCTTTATACGTACCCGCATTAGTCTGTTCTACTCTAGTGACATCTAATGAGTCGCCCTGAATGAGTCCAACAACGCTTACGCTTGGCGCATGGGGGCGTCCATCATAGACAAAGGTGGTCGAGCCTATCCAAGAAAGACGTAAAAGCTTTTGCTCGATGGTAAAGGTATAGGTTTTCTCACCGCCATGTTTGTTGAGGCCTTTGATGGTAATAGTACCTGCATTCTCTCCGGCGTTTTTGTTTGCACCGTAGACTACTTCGTAGTCGGTGCCTTGTTTATAGTCAGTGCTGGTTACGGTTGGCGTGATTTGCTTAAACGCATAGGTTTTTGCGCTGGTATCAACCGTGAACTTGTTAAAATCTAAGTCTTCATCCCAAGGAGCTTGGATGCCCGGAGCGCCTGCGTCAAAGTCTGCGTGGTTGGTTCCCACTTTGTCTACCTTCCAGCCTGAGCAATCTTCTGTAAGCTTTGCGCAGTCTTTGAACATGGAGGTCATATTGGTTACTTGAGCCGTGTTCCATTGGGAAATATCGCCGGCTTGCTCAAGTGCGCCACAGCCTTCAAACATGGAAGCCATATTGGTAACCTGAGCGGTGTTCCAGCTTGAGATATCTCCTACCGTAGTAAGGGCAGAACAGCCCTTGAACATGGAAGACATGTCGGTGGTGTTGACAGTTTCAAGTTTTGATACGTCAACCATGGTGAGTTTGGAGGTGTCAGTGAGTGCAAACCAGTTTGCGGTAGAAGCGGGTTTGATGCCGGCGTCTACTACGGTAGCGCTGGTTATGGCTTTATCGAGCCATTCAGGCTTGTAGTTAGCGTCTTCGATGTTTTTGTATACTGCCGAGACGGTTTTCTCATCAAGCTTTTCATTTTCTTTTGGCACATCTACGCGGTTGTAGAAGCCTAAGGTATTGTCGCTGAAAAGCACTGCGAAAGCGGTCTTTGCATTGGTGACTGTAATAGGAACTGCAACAACCTGCGTGTTGTAGTTGTTAGTGTCATTAGGAGTAAAGACCGCGTTAAAGGTAGGTGTTTCGCCGGCCTTTCCTACCGGTACTGCTGAAGGATCTTTGGCCTCCCAGGCAAAGGTACCCGGAACGGGCTCGGTTTGCTTCGGCAAAACAACATCTGCCAAGGTCTGCCCTGTCTCTGCCGTAAGACCTTCTGGAATAGTAGGATTAGGATTTGCTTTTGCAATATCAAAGGTTACTTCTTTTTCGCCTTTGTAATTGTCTACACCCTTGACAGTTACACTGCCAGCGTTTTCGCCCGCGTTGATGTTTTTGCCATAGGTTACTGCGAAGTCGATGTCTTCTTTGTACGTGTCGCTGGTAACTGCTGGTTTGATTTGCGCTCCCGTATAAGTGGCGTCCTTGGTTTCAACGTTGATCTTGGTGAAATCGAGCGTAGCTTGCTCAATAGTTGCAGTAGTAGTTGTTTGCTGTCCTGTGCTAGCTAGCTTGTAGTTGTCAACAGAAGCTCCCTCAAGCGTGAGCTTGGTGATAAGTACCTTTTTATCTGTTCCCGCATCTGCATATTCAAAGGTACCTTCAGCGGTGACGGTTAAGTCATCTTCGCCCACTTTGCCGGCAAGCGTAGCTTTGGAGCAGTCAAGCTCTACGTTGGTGGTGCCGTCATAGACTTTACCTTCGGCAGTAATGCCAGAGACGGTAATTTCTGCTCTTGAGATAGTAAATTCTTTGGTGTTATCTGCCGGGAGCTTGTAGTTTGCATTGTCGATTTTCGCGGTTGCCGTATAGGCTTTATCGCTTGCATTAGTTTGCGCGCCCTCTACGGAAAGCTTTACCGTATCACCTTTAATAACACCTGAAATTTTTGCGTCTGGTACATGGGACTCGCCGTCATAAGTGAAGGTAGTTTTGTCACCCCAAGCAAGCGTGAGTTCTTTTTGGCTAATGGTAAAGGTGTAGGTTTTTGTCCCACTGTAATTACCGATTGCCTTAATAGTGACAGTACCGACATTCTCTCCGGCATTGATATTTTCACCGTAGGCTACTTCGTAGTCAGTAGACAGCTTGTAAGTATCGCTAGAAACGGTAGGCATGATTTGCTTTGCCGTATAGGTTTGGGCATCGGTATCAACGTTGAGTTTTCCAAAATCAAGCGTGGCTTGATTGATACTTGCGGTGGTGGTTGTTTGCTGACCTTCAGTAGCTAGTTTGTAGTTGTCAACTGAAGCGCCACCAAGGACAAGGTTAGAAATGGTTACGGTTTTGCCCGCTCCAACATTTACATCTTCGAAGGCACCTTCAGCGGTGACAGTTAAGTTATCACCCTCTACTTTGCCTGCGAGTTCAACCTGATCGAAGTTAAGTTCAGCTTTCGTGGTGCCGTCATAGTCTTTGTCCTTAGCGGTGATACCAGAGACGGTGATGCCAGCTCGCTCGATGGTGAATTCTTTTTCATCAACCGAAGGGAGCTTATAGTTGGCGTTATCGATCTTAGCCACCGCGTTATAAACACCCGCATTGGTCTGCTCACCTTTTACGGTGAGGTTTACGGTATCGCCTTCGATGATGCCATCAATACTTGCACTTGGAATATGCGCGGTACCGTCATAAGTGAAGGTTGTTTGCTCGCCCCAGGTAAGGGTGAGTTCTTTTTGGTTGATAGTGAAGGTGTAGGTCTTTTCATCTTGGTATTTATTGAGACCCTTGATAGTAATGGTGCCTACATTTTCTCCTGCATTTTTGTTTTCACCATAAACTACTTCATAGTCAGTATTAAGCGTATAGATTGTACTGGTTACGCTTGGAGTAATTTGGCCGGCCGTGTACATTTTGGCCTCGGTGTCAACATTAAATTCATTAA
>CAVABR010000108.1:0-5595 GCA_963586955.1 bacterium | reverse complement strand
GTTCGACCTAAAATATCCAAATCAATAAAGGCTATCCTTTTATGCCGATCAATTTTTTTCACCAGCATCTCACGCCCTTTAAGTGCGCCATCTAGTATTCGAACTTCGTCACCTTCAATGATTCCTTCGCTCATTTTTATGACATATTCCTTGTCACCCATGAAGGAGCTGATCAGCGTTTTTTCTTCATCGGTTAACGGGATGAACTTACGCTCACCGGCTTCCCCTTCGCCTGAAAGAAGCTTAGTCATAGCGGGAACGTTGTTCAGCTCAACGCGAAAAGCTTCAGGTGTCTTGGTGTCTACGAACACATACCCTGGAAACAACACCTCTTTGCGCGTTTTCCATTCTCCCGAATAACGTTTGCGCAGCTCACACTTGGGAACAAAGCATCTTTCGAACGTTTCATCACTTACCAGCTTTTCTATTTTGTGGGCTACGTTTTCTTCTCTGCCTCCCACAACTTGCACTACGTACCACATGTACTATTCCCATCTTTTGCGCGCTTTTAAAAACCTTCAGACTCATACTAAAGCCACCCAAACGTTACCGATGATCAGGCACAAACATTTCATATTCAAAATAGTTAATACTCTCTGATTTGTATGAATATAAAGTATTTTGTATACTTTGCCTAAATTTAGTTTTACAAAGTATTTTGAATGAAGGGCACGTCATGTGGGTCAATGCATATTCATACGAAGACGTTGGGCAATTCCTGCGCGAAGCGCGTAGGTCACGCGGTATCACACAGGCGCAAATGGCCAAGAAGCTCGGCTTCTCTACGGTAACGCTCTCTGCGCTGGAAACCGGCAAGAACGTCTCCTCCGCCAAAATCGAAAGCTATATGCAACAACTAGGCTATCGCATGGTCATCATTCCCAAAAGCGCAGACGTTAAGGTGATCGAATGAGAACGCTTGATGTGTACTTAGGCGAAGAGCTTATCGGGTATATCGAAGAAAACCACAAGGGAGGTCGCTTCGAATACACGTCTGAAGTTGTAGCAAAACTTGCAGGACGTCCCGCACTGTCGTTGGCTTTTCCCGTTAAAGGTCGCCCCTTCGGTGAGTCGAAAACATCCAACTGGTTCAACGGCCTACTACCGGAAGGATTTCGGCGCGATGAAACGTGCCGGAGCCTAGGCATTACACCTTATGACTGGATCGGGCTACTGGCGCAAATTGGCTGGGAGTGCGCTGGCGCCGTGCGCATTTTTGATCACAACCGTAAACGAACACATCATGCAGGTTACAAAAAAATCGACACTGATGAGTTAACCGAAAAACTAGATTCCATTACCGCACGCGTTCCTCGTACGGGTAGCGATCTTTTCCGCATGTCACTTGGTGGCTTCCAGGAAAAGTTATGTGTTGCCATGCCCACTATCCCCCAGAGCGCCACACATGTGTCTTCAAAAGATATCCTTTTACCAATTGGCGATGCGCCAAGCACGCACATTCTCAAACCAGAAAATACACGCGACTATCCCGGTATAGCAGAATCAGAAGCCTGGGCAATGACCGTTGCCACACAGGCAACCGAGACAGCACGCGTAGCGTTGCTGGACATCCAGAATGTCCCGGAAACACTTGTCATAGAACGATACGACAGAATATTTGGAAAGAACCCGCGTTTTGCTAAGCGTTTACATCAGGAGGATGCCTGCCAAGCGCTTGGCCTAAGCCCCGAGGAAAAGTACGCCAATACGGCATACCCGAAGGGCAACGATCCAACCTATGGCGCCATTGCCACACTGCTACAAAAATTCGCAACTGATCCAGAACATGAAAAAATAAAACTGCTACGCCAAGTAACTACAAATCTAGCGCTTGGCAACTGGGATGCCCATGCCAAAAACATTGCGCTACTTTACCGCGAGCCCATGGTTCCAACCCTAGCGCCACTCTATGACGTTGTGCCTATAGCCGAAATGGAACCACGCACTAAATTTCTTTCAATGCGCGTGAACGGACTTATACAACCTGAACAGGTCACGGGTGCGGATCTTATTATCGAAGCAACAAGCTGGGGTCTTGACAAAGCCAAAGCAACCGCAACACTAAAAGAAACATTAACCAAACTCGAAGATGGCATCGATGTGGCATCGAGCGCTTATCCGAAAGCCACAAAACGCCACGCAGTACCCACACTGAAAAGAATTGCAAATCTGAGAACTTGACAGCAACTGACCTGTATTGTTTTTTGGACACGCATTCATGAGATTCATTGGATATGAAAGCCTTAGTAAAGTTGAATGCGAAAGCGAAAGGACAAAACCAAAACAAGATCTTAAATAAAATCTATTTTATTTTTCTTGTAAATATTCCTATAATCTAAATTGTATTTTACTTTTCCAACAAAAGGACTTCGTATGATTGCTCGTGAAAAATACCTTTCGCAATTACGCCAATGGAAAGATAAAAACGTCATCAAGGTTATTACCGGTGTTAGACGATGTGGTAAATCCACCCTCATGGATCAGTGGGCAAACGAACTCAAAGATTGCGGAATATCAACAAACAATGTGATCCATATCAATCTTGAGATGATGGAACACGAGGATCTACTGGAATATCACGCACTTCACAATGCGGTACTTAACAAATGTAATTCCGAATCGATGCACTACGTGCTACTCGATGAAGTGCAAAATGTCCCCGATTTCCAAAAAGCCATCGACAGTCTCCAGGTAAGACCTAATATCGACCTTTACATTACGGGTTCAAACGCACTACTGCTTAGTGGCACACTCGCTACGTTGCTGTCAGGCCGCTACGTGGAAATCAAGATGTTACCCTTCTCATTCTCGGAATACTTCCAAGCGCACTCCGAAAACAGTGTTTCACCATCAAGACTTTGGTCCAACTATCTTCACGAAGGCTCGTTTCCCGCCATTTCGCAACTCGGCGGAAACGAGACGCTCGTTTTTGATTATCTTGACGGCATCCTAAACACCATCCTGTTGAAAGATGTGGCGCAACGTACCAAAGGCAGTGCGCCTCTACTCCGCCACCTCTGCGCTTATCTTTATGACAATATTGGCAACCTCGCAAGCCCTGCATCAATTGCGAAAGCTCTGACAAATACCGGTAATAAGGTTTCCGCACCTACAGTTTCACGTTATTTAGAAGCGCTTGAAGCAGCATTTGTTATTTACCCCACGCATCGCTTCGATATACGTGGCAAACGAGTATTAAAACAGGAAAACAAATACTATGCGGTTGACACGGGGTTACGACGCATGCTTTGCTCGCACAACGTGCGCGACACGGGACGACTGCTCGAAAACGTTGTTTTCCTAGAGCTACTACGACGCGAAAAAAACGTCTATGTAGGTAGCGGGCCTTACGGAGAGATAGACTTCATAACCAACGGGCCAGAAGGAACCAAGTATTGGCAGGTTAGCGAATCCGTAGCAAATGAAAAAACCCTGCAACGAGAACTTTCATCGTTCAAAGGCATTCGAGACAACTACCCCAAAACTCTCATTACACTTGATGACGAAAGATCCACATCCTACGAAGGCATCAAATGTATATATGCACTTGATTGGCTACTCGAAGATTAAACATACGTTGGCACTCCCCATAGCTAAAACAAGGGGCTTTACGGCACTTTTGGTAAATATTCCTATAATCAAAATTGTATTTAACTTTTCCAACAAAAGGACTTCGTATGATTGCTCGTGAAAAATACCTTTCGCAATTACGCCAATGGAAAGATAAAAACGTCATCAAGGTTATTACCGGTGTTAGACGATGTGACAAAGAAAGTTTAGGGTGTCTACGCATCTAAGAAATGTTCGTACCCAAAACCTACACTTGTTTTATTTGCAATTTGAAACCCGGATTCGATTTTTCATCAAGCCATTTCGGTAACAAATAAACCGCATACAAAGGCAGATACAGCACCTTACCGTCACGTTCCACGTTGCCGCGACATAATACAATGCCCTGTTGCACACCATACCCTTCTGTTTCCAACACATGATCCAAAGCCACATGTGCATGATAATACGAACCTGACTTCACCTCGATAGGCACAGCCGTGCCATCACCCGAATCCACCACAAAATCAACCTCCCCACGTTTTTTTGTTTGATAGTAGAAAAGCTCGTGACCCTGCGCCACAAGCTGTTGCGCAATCACGTTCTCATACACACCGCCAAGGTTCGGTTCCTTATTATCTAAATATGTTGCCTGCGCAACGGCCAAAGGATACCTAGACATAAGCATGCCTGTATCAGATTGGTACAACTTGAATTTTGCAGCATTAGCTGTTTTTAGCAAAGGAGACTTAGGTTCAGACACTAAATCGGTTTTTAATGCAACACCTGCGTTCTTCAACCATACAAAATCACGCTTATAGCCTTCAAAGCGTGCTGATTCGTCCACCGAATTCAGTACGAACCTGCGAGTATTACCTTCAAGTTGCACCGGCAACTGATCGTAAATACTCTGAACATGAAGTGCGCGATTGCCAGCATATTGTGAAATGTCATGTTTGTACTGCATATTCAGATCATTTTGAAGACTACGCACCACAGACAGATCGCCACCTGTATCCAAAAAACGTTGCACTACTTCCGGCATACCCCCGACCACCACATACGTACGAAAATTAGCCAACATTGCATCGTGAATGTAGCCTTCTATCTGAGTTTCCTTTTCACAACAAGACTCTATAGCTTCAAAGGCTGTAGCACTGACACCTATAGCCCAACAAAATTCCTCGAAATCAAGTGGGAACATCTGTAGTTCACATACATAACCAACAGGATATGACCGTACGCCTTTAAACTGGGCGCCCAACATAGATCCTGAAAATACCCATCGACAACGACCATCTTCTACCAAAAACTTTGCCATTGTCATTACGTCAGGAGCTTCTTGTACTTCGTCGATAAAAACAAGAGTATTTCCGGGATCAAGAGCTTTGCCGGTAAGCACTGTAACACGCGTAATAAAATCAGTAACGTTTTTTGCCTCGCAAAGAGCTTCACGTGCCACTCTATTTTCATAAAGATTTATCTCAATAAATTGCCTAAAGTATATTTTTCCGAATTCACGGATAGCATAACTTTTACCAATTTGGCGCGCTCCCGTAACTAACAAAGCCTTACCCGACTCCGCTTGCATCCATTGCTCAAATTTATGAAGAGCTTTGCGTTTTAGCACTGTAAACCACCTTAAAAAAGCACTTTTCTACGTAATTTAAATATATTCCTACGAAATGTAAAAGTTTTAAATTACATTATTCTACGAAATGTGGATTTTTAAAAGTAGAGTCTTCTACGAAATGCTAATTTTTGGTTTAACTTAGCAACCCAATCTACCCGAAGCCAAATCACCTTTGAGCTAAGGGGGCTACTCAACTAAGGCAAACCAGTTAAGCTCAACCTAAAAACCTAAACCGCATCAGCAAAAGCTGGATAATTCATCCTCACCCATTCCCGCAGGTATTTAAGAGGAAATGGCGTTATGGAAAGCTCGCGCATTCTGACGAAGTCGACATCCATAAGACACAGCGCCTCAGGGAAAAGCAACTTTGAGTTCCCCTTCGTACGAACCTCCCTCACCAAAGATGCATTGGC
>CAVABR010000107.1:0-6009 GCA_963586955.1 bacterium | reverse complement strand
TTAGAAAGGAGGTGATCCATCCCCACGTTCTCGTAGGGATACCTTGTTACGACTTAACCCCAATCATCAGCCCTGCCTTCGACGGCTCCTTCCTTGCGGTTAGGCCACCGGCTTCGGGCATTGCCAACTCTCATGGTTTGACGGGCGGTGTGTACAAGACCCGAGAACGTATTCACCGTGGCGTGCTGATCCACGATTACTAGCGATTCCAACTTCATGGAGTCGAGTTGCAGACTCCAATCCGAACTGAGACGTACTTTATGAGATTTGCTCTACCTCGCGGTTTCGCTTCCCTTTGTATACGCCATTGTATTACGTGTGTAGCCCAAGCCATAAGGGGCATGCTGATTTGACGTCATCCCCACCTTCCTCCGGTTTGTCACCGGCAGTCTCTCCAGAGTCCCCATCTTAATGCTGGTAACTGGAAACAAGGGTTGCGCTCGTTGCGGGACTTAACCCAACATCTCACGACACGAGCTGACGACAACCATGCACCACCTGTCTCCGAGATAGCCTCCATCATATCTCTATGACTTCGCTCGGGATGTCAAGGCTTGGTAAGGTTCTTCGCGTTGCGTCGAATTAAACCACATAATCCACCGCTTGTGCGGGTCCCCGTCAATTCCTTTGAGTTTCACACTTGCGTGCATACTCCCCAGGCGGAATACTTATTGCGTTAACTGCAGCACCGAATCTCTCCGACACTTAGTATTCATCGTTTACAGCGTGGACTACTAGGGTATCTAATCCTATTTGCTCCCCACGCTTTCGTGCCTCAGCGTCAGTTACAGCCCAGCAGACCGCCTTCGCCACCGGTGTTCCTCCATATATCTACGCATTTTACCGCTACACATGGAATTCCACTACCCTCTCCAGTACTCTAGCCTCCCAGTATCAATGGCTTTATGGGGTTGAGCCCCGCGCTTTCACCATTAACTTAAAAGGCCGCCTACGCACCCTTTACGCCCAATAATTCCGGATAACGCTCGCCACCTACGTATTACCGCGGCTGCTGGCACGTAGTTAGCCGTGGCTTTCTTATAGAGTACCGTCACTTGGATGTCATTCCCTACATCCACCGTTCTTCCTCTATGACAGAAGTTTACATAACGAATTACTTCTTCCTTCACGCGGCGTTGCTCGGTCAGGGTTTCCCCCATTGCCGAAAATTCCCTACTGCTGCCTCCCGTAGGAGTCTGGGCCGTGTCTCAGTCCCAATGTGGCCGGTCATCCTCTCAGATCGGCTACGCATCATCGTCTTGGTAGGCCGTTACCCCACCAACTAACTAATGCGTCATAAGCTCATCCTTTAGTGTTGCATGCGCAACTTTAACAGTTCAAAGATGCCTCCGAACTGCCTATCCGGTATTAGCGGTCGTTTCCAACCGTTATCCCAGTCTTAAGGGCAGATTACTTATGTATTACTCACCCGTTCGCCACTAACTGTATTGCTACAGTCCGTTCGACTTGCATGTATTAGGCACGCCGCCAGCGTTCATCCTGAGCCAGGATCAAACTCTCCGTTTGATATTAACTCTTTTTTACTTAACTAACTTTGTTTTTCGTCTTACACTTTTTTGATAAGTGTTATCCGTTTTCTCAATATAAATTGACGTGTGTTTATTTCTGTTTGTTTCTCAAAGAACAAGGTTTTGCTCACTGGCCTTTCCGCCGTGTGCTTATTTATATTACTCCTACCACTGACCAAAGTCAACAACTTTTTTTCTTTTTTTTAAAGTTTTTTAAAGAAAAATTTCCTCTCCTGCTTATATCACACCTATTTAAAGTTTAAAGAACGATCTTGATGATTACCATAAAACGTTATTATGTGTAAATCACTAGCTTTTACAATTTTTTCATCTTTTGACATTTTTAAGATATCCCTTTCAATTCCAGCAAATGTCATTTACGCAGTAGAATTCTTTATTCTTTTGCATTTTATCAGCTTTGTCATGCATTATCACTTAATAAGATTTACATCTTAAGTTTGATCCGTTAACTTATTTCATTTTTCAATCTTTCTATTTTAACTACATATCCTCAACATTTCCCCTGACATCATCCAGTTCAATTTATATCTATTCCTTTTCCTACTTAATCTTATCGATATTTTCGTTGTTCCCTTTGATATTCTTTTTATTCTTCAACTTGATGATCTTTATTACTTTTAATCATCATCTCATCAAAGCGTAAATTATCTTTACCAATATCTTCATTATTTTTTTATCATTAGATCTCATATTTCTAAACTATCTTTATTACGTTATATTCTCTTTTTTATTATGAAGTTTATAGAAAAGTTGGATAGACAAATCTAATCCAACCTTTCGAATTCTTTTGCCCTAAAATGGCTAAACGGCTATATGAGAATGGTTTTGTACATGTCGAAATTGATAAAGCCATGCTCAAACCATACCTATTAAGGGCTAACCTAATTTTATAACAGTAGTAAGGTAATCTCCTCAATAAAGTACTTTTTTAAGTGGAATTTTGTCTTACACTTTAAAAAATGACAATTTTCCATAGTGTTTTAATGCGGCTTTTCTTACTATCTTTTACACCATTATTTTACCAATATACCCATTTTATTGACAATATTAAATTCACAAATTATATTATTCACTCTAAGCTTTGCTGTTTAATCTATAGGCAAGAAAATTTCCAACATTTTGCGAGTTTACAACTGTTCATAAACTACTATTAATATTCAAATAATGTTCATATAAGCGTTTTTATTTTATTTTTACAAAATTTATGATATATTTTTATTAGTTACTTTTAACATATGTTTAAGGTAATTGAAAGGAGTTTAACGTTCAATTATGATCGTTAGAGTTTACTATGGAGATTAAAGAATCAGGGGAAATGTATCTTGAAACTATTTTGATACTATCTAAAGAAAAATCAATGGTCAGAGCAATCGATATCAGTGAATATATGAACTTTTCCAAGCCATCTGTTTCTAGAGCTATCTCTATTCTAAAAGATAGTGGTTTTTTGATTGTCGACCGTCATAGTGGAGCCATCACTTTGACTGATTCTGGTCTTGAAAGAGCTAGAAATATCTACGAGAAGCATCGTGTGATTTCAGCTTATCTTATTTCTTTAGGAGTTGATGAACAAGTTGCTACTGAAGATGCTTGTAAGATGGAGCATGTCATCTCTGATGAGTCATTTGCAGCAATCAAAAAAGAATATCAATCTAAGAACAAATAGAGTTCTCTTTTATCTGCTTTGGTTAGCGATTGCTAACCTTTTTTATTTTCCCACATTAAAAGACGGATTGCTCCGTCTCTTTGTTCTTTATAAACTATTCGTTTTCAGATGCTAAATCGACGATATTATCATCCTCAACCTCATCATCTAATGACTCATCATCAGTTGAATTGAATGAAATATCAATACCATTGTCATCATCATCGTCATCATTACTAGCATATTCTCTTAATGCTAGAGATTTCTTTTCGTCTTCTTTTTGTAGACGTAATTCTTTCTCATGACGCATTTCTGCAGCCATTTCTTCTACGAGTCTTGTAGATTCACGATCAGCAGTAGTACCAGTACCTGCAGGGATCATCTTACCAATGATAACATTCTCTTTTAATCCCTTCAAATAATCGACTTTGCCCTTAACAGCAGCTTCAGTAAGAACCTTTGTTGTTTCTTGGAACGAAGCAGCACTCATCCATGAATCAGTCTCTACAGAAGACTTAGAAATACCTAATAACATTGGCTTAAACTTAGCTGGAGTACCACCTTCATTTAATACCTTATCGTTGATCTCAGTGATCATTGCCTTAGAGATAGTAGAATCCTTAGTTAAGCCAGTATCATTACCTTCTTCGACAACAACTTTTCTTAACATCTGACAAATCATGATCTCCAAGTGCTTATCAGAGATTTCAATACCTTGTGAACGGTAAACTTTCATTACTTCCTTCAAGATATAATTTTGAACAGCATTAACACCACTAACAGCGATAAGTTCCTTAGGATTAACTGTACCTTCAGTGATCTTATCACCAACTTCAACATATGAACCAACATTCCACCATGAACGGATAGCTTGAGTAGCATCAACTTTATGTTCGATCTGCTCACCTTGTTCATTAGTTAAGATGACTTTAACAGCACCATTTTCATCTGGATCAGTGATCTCAGTGATAGTACCTGAAACTTTAGCAATGATAGCTGGATGTTTTGGACATCTTGCTTCAAATAATTCCTCTACACGTGGTAAACCTTGAGTGATATCTGAGTTACCAGCAACACCACCTGTGTGGAAGTTACGCATTGTTAACTGTGTACCTGGCTCACCAATAGATTGAGCAGCCATGATACCAACAGATTCACCATTTTCAACTAGTTTGCCTGTTGCCATGTTCTTACCATAACACTTACGACAAACACCATGTTCACTCTGACATACAAAGGCATTTCTAATATAAACTTCTTTGATACCAGCTTCTACAATTGCTGTAGCAGTCTTTTCATCGATATATTCATCATCGCCAATGATAAGTTCTCCAGTCTTAGGATTGATGACATCTTGTTTAGTAAATCTACCAACCAAACGATCATGCAATCCTTCAACGATTGTATTGCTCTTACGATCGATGATATCTGATACTAGATAACCATTCTCTGTTCCACAATCATCTTCAACAACGATGACATCTTGGGCAACATCGACAAGTCTTCTTGTCAAATATCCACTTGATGCAGTCTTTAAGGCTGTATCTGTTAAACCTTTACGAATACCGTGAGTAGAAATGAAGAATTCACTTACATTTAATCCTTCACGGAAGTTTGAATAAATAGGAACCTCGATGATCGAAGATTGGAATCCCTTAGCACTCTTAGCTTTTGTAGGTTTACCCATTAGTCCACGCATACCAGCTAATTGTGTAAAGTGTGATTTGTTACCACGGGCACCAGAAACGGCCATCATATTGATAGGGTTCTTAGTAGGTAACTCTTTCATCAATTGGTCACCAATCTCGTCCTTGATAACACCCCATAGTTCAAGCAATTGCTTTTCCCACTCTTGCTCAGTCAATAAGCCACGTTTATGTAGTCTCATCAACTTATCTTGTTTCTTTTTACCTTCATTGATCTTCTCTTCCTTATTTGATGCAACTTTAATATCATTAAGGGAGATAGTCATACCAGCAACAGTTGAATACTTAAATCCATTATTCTTGATCCTATCAAAATAGATATAAGTATTGCCTTCATTAGCATAACGAGAATAAACTTCTCCAATTACTTTTCCTAAGTCTTTCTTCTTTACAGGAGAATGAATAGGCATATTAGCAATATATTCTTTGATATCTGTACCATAATCAACAAAGTATTCATCAGGTACTTTCTTATTCCAATCACCTGTTACTTCATTAACATAAGGGAAATCTGATGGGAACATCTGGTTAAAGATGATCTTACCAACAGTAGTGATCAAATATTTTTCATTTTGTTCCTTTGTGAAGAATGCTTTATTTAAAGCACTAGCTTTAATCGCGATCCTAGTATGTAAGTGAGTCTGTTTTAGATCATAAGCCATTAAAACTTCATTAACATCCTTATAGACTCTTCCTTCAGAATCACCATAAGTTTCCCACAACAATGCACTCTGCTCATCACCTAATTCACGCAATTGTTTTGCTTCATCATAACAATCTTGCTTAGTCTCTTCCATTGTCAAATAGAAGTTACCAAGAACCATGTCTTGTGATGGAGTAACAATAGGTAAACCATCCTTAGGGCCTAAGATGTTATTAGATCCTAACATCAAGACTTTAGCTTCAGCACATGCCTCTTCACTTAAAGGTACGTGAACGGCCATCTGGTCACCATCAAAGTCAGCATTGAATGCTGTACATACTAATGGGTGCAAACGGATAGCTCTGCCTTCAACTACCTTTGGCATGAAAGCTTGTATTCCTAAACGGTGTAATGTAGGAGCACGGTTAAGTAATACTGGGTGATTGCTTACTACCTGTTCAACTA
>CAVABR010000106.1:0-6059 GCA_963586955.1 bacterium | reverse complement strand
AGCAGGAGTAGCAAGAGATTTTGCTCCTCTAGGCCTGAAGTGATTATTGCTCATTAATCCCGCACCAATCTGCTCCCTCATTTTTTATCCCCTGTATTCCTTGAGCGAATGATTGTGCGTCCATGACTTTTTTGCCATCGGGCTTCAATGTGAGAACTTCCAGAATGCCTTCTTTAAAACCAATAAACAGGCGCTTGGCAACAAAAGCAACTTTTCCCTGTTCAAGATCAAGCGATAATCCTTGCGAGGTTTCATCATACATACGCGCACTGATGAGTGTCATCGTTTTTCCTGCAATAACGCACTTGCTGGGGTGGCTGGCGCTCGATGCTTGGACTCTGCGCAAAGCTTCAAGACAAGTAAGCGAAGGATCAAGCGCAAGCTCCCCTTTTGTGATTTTGTTGGCATAGGTTACCTGAGATTCATCTTGTTGAATCCATGAAACGACACCCTTTTCTATGTGATCAAGCGCTACCAACAGCGCACTTGCGCCTAATTGTGCCAGTTCGTCAGTGAGTTCTTCAGAATTAAGCATGCCTATTTCCATGGAACGCGAAATGCAATAATCACCGGTATCAAGGCCTGCATCCATGCGCATAATACAGACGCCTGCTTCTTTATCGCCCGCTAAGATGGCCCGCTCTATAGGAGCAGCGCCACGCCACCTGGGCAAAAGCGACGCATGAACATTGACGCAACCATGAACAGGAAGCGAAAGAACGCTTTCTGGTAAGAGGGCGCCATATGCTGCAACACAGATGATTTCTGGGTTAAGCTTTTTAAGTGCCTCTTGAGCTTCTTCGCCTTTAAGAGATGAATATTCAAACACGGTAAGGTTGTTTTTGAGCGCGATTTTTTTAACCGGTGAAGGAATGAGCGTTTTGCCTCTACCGCGCACTGCATCGGGGCGGGTAAAAACTCCCACTACCTCATGCTGATCAATGAGATATTCCAAAATAGTTGCTGCAAAAACTGGTGTTCCCATAAAAACAACGCGCATACTATAACCTCTTTACCGCTCCGTTTTTACTGCCCTAGTGAGTTTCGCCCGGTTTGGCCCCTCTGGCAAGTGCCTCTTGATATTCTTGCAAAGCCTTAAGGCGAATCAACGGTGAGCAAGATTCAAACAGGGTTTTTCCATCGAGGTGATCAATTTCATGTTGCAAGCAACGACCAAGGAGTCCATCGCTTTCAATGATGTGTTCTTCGCCATCAAGGTCATAGTAACGAACGCGTGCGATAGAAGGGCGCGCGATAGGTACACCAATACCAGGGCATGAAAGGCATCCTTCGGTGTCAGTAACAGTTTCACCTTTGAGCTCTATAATTTCAGGGTTAACTAAATAGATTGGATCAGGTTCAGCGTCAGGGTCACCACAATCAATGACAACCAAGCGCTTCAAAACGCCAACTTGACAAGCAGCTAAACCACAGCCGTAATTCGCATACATTGTTGCTGCCATCTCATGCGCTAAAGGAATTAAAGCGGAGTCGCCAATTTTGCAAGGTTCGCAAGTTGCTCTAAGCATGGGATCTGGAGACAAGACAATGCGCATTGTTTTCATTTCATCACACCAATCAAACATCTAGTTCACTTGTTTATTCTGAGTATAACAACATTTTACAACCATGCGTTAGATCGAAGGATTTACGGAGCTAATTACTTGCATGGGGCGCTACGCATTTTGCTTTCTCCCAAAACTACCTTTGCAAAGAAGAATTACCTTATATGAATCGAGCCTTTGGTAATACAGCGCATGAATGAATTTCTGTATTATAAAGCTATATTTTCATCGTCGTCGGGATCTGTTTCGCCAGGCCAATGTGGTTGTGAGATATGAATTTGATGAAGACCACCAGCAAACCCATCATGAGTTTTAACGTTCTGAACATTCCAGCCACTAAGATCTAGTTCTATATTGCAACAATTGTAAAACATCTTATTCATATTAATAACATTTAAAACATTCCATTTGGTAATTGCAAGATCATTGATGTAGTAACATTCGTTAAACATATAGCTCATATCAGTAACGTTTGATGTATCAAAATAAGAACCAAAACTGATTGAATCTAAGCGATCACAATTAGAAAACATTTCAGCCATATCAGTTACCTGCGAGGTGTTAAAACCGGAAAGATCTAAATTGTTTTCAAGAGATGTGCAATCACTAAACATAGACCGCATAGTCGTTACGTTTGCAGTATTAAAACTAGACAAATTAAATTGCTCGATTGCTTGGCATTCGTTAAACATGTAGCTCATATCTGTCACTTGAGAGGTATCAAAATGCATTAGCTCAATAGAGACAAGCTTATAACATTCACTGAACATATGAGTCATATTCGTTACCTGAGAGGTATCAAGATGCGATAGATTAAATGAAGAGAGCCAATTACAGTCATTAAACATGTAGCTCATGTCTGCCACACTGCTGGTGTCCCAGTTCTCTAAACCGCTAATACTTTGAACTTCCGTACAGCCATCAAACAGATGTGCCATATTTTTTACGTTGGAAGTGTTCCAAGCAGAAAGATCAATATCAAATATATTGTAGTCACCGTAAAACATTGAAGACATATCAGTCACATTTGACATGTCTAGTTTTGATAAATCAGGGAATTTGGCATAAATGCAGTTATAGAACCAATTTGCTGTACTTTTAGGCGCGATTCCGTAATCTACGACTTCTACCGTATGAATTGCACTATTGTATCCCGTATTGATGCCTGAATATTGTGCCCACGGGATGGTGTCTCCCGTATAGGTATTTTCTTCAAAGCCGGTATATACTGCCGTTACCGTTTTTTCTCGGTAGCTACTTCCCTGCTCAGGTACCGTTACATCTTTATAAAAACGCAGGCTATGATCGTCGGCAGAATAGATGGCAAAGGTAGTCTGTCTAGTCCAAGGAGAAATTACGCCTAAAGCATTCTCATTGAAGCCGGGATGCTTATCGTTGGAAACATTTTGCACATTCCAGGCTGAACAATCTGCGCTAAGACTTGAACAGTCAAGGAACGTGTAAGACATATCAGTCACTGTGTTAGTATTCCAACCAGATACACCCGTAACTTCAACGAGCGCGCTACAGCCTTGGAATGTTTGATCTAGCGTTTTTACCTGTAAGACATCCCAGTTAGAAACTTCTAGGCAAGTAAGCTTGGAACAACCGGCAAACATGCTCTTCATTGTCTCTACTTTTGAAGTATCAAACTTTGATACTTCAATGGAACCAAGATCTTCGCAGGAATGGAACATGCCTTGCATATTTTCAACCTTAGAAGTATTGAAGTTTGATACGGCAACTGATTGAAGGTCAGTACATGACTCAAACATAGATGCCATGTTAACCACATTGCTGGTATCCCAATTCAAAAGGCCATTGATTGAAGTAAGGTTTGAGCAACCAAGGAACATCCCTTCCATGGTTGTAACATTTGAGGTATCAAAGTTTGAAAGATTAAGTGTCTCTATTTTGCTAGAGCTTGCAAACATACCTGACATATCGGTAACCTTTGATGTGTCTAACTTAGACACGTCTGCGGACTTCATAGATTCAAGACCAGCAAACCAGTGAGCAGTACTTATAGGAGCAATACCTTTATCTACTACGGTTACTTGCTGAATTGCGGTTACATGCTCTACCCAAGGCCTTGAGGTGCTATCGTAGGCGGTATCTTCTTTGAAGGTATATACGGCTGTAGCCTTCTTTCCGTCAAAAGTATCACCCGCTTCTGGTGCTTTTATGCGTTTGTAGAAGTTAAGGCTATTATTTTCTGCAAAATACACTGCAAAAGCGGTCTTTGGATCCCATGGGGATATTACATTTGGAGCATCATAGTTAAACCAATCATGTATAGTAACGTTTTCTACATTCCATTCGGAACAATCCAAAGTAAGGCTTGAACAAAAGCTGAAAGTACTACCCATCTCCACTACCTTGCTGGTATTCCAAGCAGATAAATCATCAATAGAACTAAGGCGTGAGCAATTAGCAAACAAAGTATTCAAGTTTGTCACATTACTGATATCCCACTTTGAAAGACCAGTTGCCGAAGTAAGTTTTTGGCATTCAAGGAACATCGAATCCATGCTAGTCGTTCTTGAAGTATCAAGTTTTCCCATATCTACCGTTTCAAGGCTCGATTCTCCTTTAGAAACGAACCATCTTGCAGTGGAGACAGGATGAATACCCTCATCTACTACCGTGACCGTTTTTATAGCTTCCCCTGCCCAAGGAGCAAACGAGGAATCATAGCGATCAGTTTCAAACCCGGTATATACTGTCGTTGCTTCTTTACCATTAAAGTCTTCGCCTGCTGTTGCCACATCTGAGCGCTTGTAGAACGAAAGACTGCTATCCGTACTGCAGTACACCGCAAAAACAGGTACAGCTTCCACAACTTCAACCTTGACAGAAATATTCTCTAATACGTTGTAATTTTTAGTGTCGTTTGGCGTAAAGGTAGCCATGAAGGCGTGTTCGCCCTTGTCTCCAACGGACTCAGTTGGATTGCTCCAAGCAAGGGTTCCATTTGCCTGTGCAGGCAAATGGATATCCCCTATGGTTTCTCCCTCTTCTGCACTAAGTGCTTGTGGAAGCATGTAGCCTGGGTCTGCTTTTGCAATGTCGAAGGTCTTAGTTTCAAGACCTGTATAGTTATTTATGCCTTTAACAATTGCGCTACCAGCATTTTCTCCTACATTGATATTTTCACCGTAGGCAACTACGAAGTCAGTTTTTTGCGCTAAATCCTGAACGCTGACTTCAGGCGTTAGCTGACCGCCTGTATAGGTAGTGTTCTCAGAAGAGATAACTATCTTGGCGGGATCAATAGGATCACGATTGATAGTTCCTGTGATAGTCATTATTGAAGTTGTGGTATTAACTTCGTAGTTTTCAGCATCTTTGCCCGAAACGCTGTAAGTGATAGCAACGTTTTTATCTTCGCCTGCGTTGGCATCTTCAAAAATTCCTTTAGCTTCGACTTTAGCTTCGTCGTTGCCCAAAACACCGGTAATATCGGCTTGGGAAAGATCAATTTCGGCATCGGTGGTTTTGTCGTAAGTCTTTGTAGTGACACTGATAGTACCTTTGACCAAAATGGGGGCTTTTTCGATAGTAAAGGGTTGCTCCTGAATGTCTTGAGGAAGGGTGTAGTTAGGGTCACTTAATGTGGTTGGAAGAGCTTTGTAGTTGCCAGCTTTGATGGCTTGTGTTCCATCTACTAGAGCTACAGAAACCTTAACCACATCACCTTGAATGGCATTTTTGACGCTTGCCTGAGGCAACATCGAATAGCTTGTATAAGTTAGAGAAGTTTGGCTCCATTCAATTTCTGCTATGCGTTGCGTTATGTTTGCTGTAGTAGTTGCTTGTTGGCCTTCTTCTGCAAGCTTGTAATTCTTTACAGATGCACCTGAAAGAGCAAGATTGGAAATAGTTACTGTTTTATTTGATCCGGCATTTATATTTTCGAATGTGCCTTCTGCGGTTACACTCAATTCATCTTTGTCTAGGATTCCGTCAAATTGGGCATTAGCGCAATTAAACTCAGCTTTAGTTGTACCATCGTAAGTTTTGCTATTAGCGGTAATTCCAGAAACCCTAACCTTGGCTTTATTGATAGTGAACATTGTTTTGTAATTCTCTGGAAGCATATAGTTAGTGTTGTCAATGTAAGCAATAACAGGATAAGTTCCAGCGTCAGTACCTTCTACTCCTTTAACAATGGAATTTACCGTGTCACCTTCAATAATTTCACCAAGAGTTACGGTTGGAAGATGTGGGTTCCCGTCATAGGTAAAGGGGGTACCATTCCACGTGAGGGTAAGTTCTTTTTGACGGATGTCAAAGGTGTAGGTTTTCTCACCTTTATGGTCATTGAGACCCTTAATAGTGATGATGCCATCACCTGCTCTTATGTTTGCGCCGTAGATTACTTCATAGTCAGTGTTGAGGGTGTAAGTGTCGCTCGTAACTTCAGGGGTGATTTGTTTTTTCGAATAGGTTTTAGCTTCGGTATCAACGGTGAAGTTGTCGAAATTAAGCTCT
>CAVABR010000105.1:0-6268 GCA_963586955.1 bacterium | reverse complement strand
CGGAACGACAAGGCTATCGCTACTACCGTTCGCGACGGCACAAGCGCACAACTACCACCGTTCGCGACGGAGTAATAAAGCCATCACTACCAGAGCGCATCCGCCCAAAAGCACACCAGCACTCGCAACGCTTACCAAAAGCGTAGAGTCACCAGTAGAGGCAAGAGCGTTTGCGCCCGAATTACCCTTAGAGCCAGTGTCGTCCAAACCGCCCTCGTTATCAGGATTGCCTGAAACATCAGGATCGCCCGCATTGTCAGGGTCATCGGAACCATCAGGATTGTCAGGATTGTCAGGATCATCGGGGGTGACGGGGTGCGTTTGCTCCCATTTAGCATAAACGCCAATGCTCTCAGTCACTTCTTCCCCATACACAAACGGTTGCGTAAGTTCTTCATCCAAGTACCATCCCAAAAACGTATAGCCTTCCTTGGATGGAGTCATAAGCTCAGTAACCGCACTACCAAATGGCACCGACTGAATGTCAAGCGTGTCATCGCCATCAAAGTAATAAATACGTACTTGATCACTTTCCCATTGTGCCGTAAGGGTTACACTTTTCTCAATGATGGTGTCCTCGGTATACTTATTGCCATCCTTATCAAACCATCCAACAAGAGAGTAATGATCGCGCACCGGATGCGGAAGAGCGCCCAAGGTAAGACCCGGTCTGGTATAGCGCACATCAACACTTTCGCCACCAGCAGAATCAAACGTGATGGTAAACATCTCTTCCCAATTTGCATACAAGACAATATCGCTGGTCATTGAGCAATTGCTAAAGTCGAAGCGCCTCGTAAGGGCCTCATCGGTGTACCAGCCACTCAAAACATACCCGTCACGCGCATCAATAGTAGGTACTTCAACAGGCTCGCCGGTAGCAAAAACTTGCGTTGCAACAACCTTACCTTCGCTTACAAAATAAGCAGTATGGGTGCTCTTTTCCCACGTTGCCGTAAGTTCAATATTGCTTGTTACCGGTTGTGAAAAATCATAGTCAACGCCATTGAGCTGCCACGATACAAAGTTGTAATCTTCTTTCGTAGGGGCAGTTGGCGCTGACGCGCAATTGCCAAATGATACCGGCTGGCTTTCGCAAGTCCCTTCGCCACCATTTAAGTCAAAGCTTACGGTATAGACATTGGCCGTCCATTGCACATCAAGCGTAAGATCACTTGTCACCGGTTGAGTAAAATCGTAATCAACCCCATCAACCTGCCAAGATTCAAAGGAATAGCCCTCCTGCACAGGCGAAGCGGACGCCACAACAGGCTCACCATGAACAACGCTTTTTACATCAAGAACATCGTCATCGTCAACGAAAGAAACGGTATGGATCTCCTGCGTTTGTTCGCGCCACTGCGCTGTGAGCGTTACGTCACTTGCAAAGGTTGAATCAGCAGTAACACGAGTGGTTCCGTTGTACCAGCCATCAAACAAATATCCTGTGCGCGTAGGAACCGGAAGCGAGCCCATAGCCGTATTGATTTGAACTTCACGAGATGTCTCGCTTACCGTGCCCCCATCAGCGTTAAAGTTTACCTGAACGGTAGGAATTTTATGATAGGTAACCTTATACACTAAGTATTCGGAATAATCACTGAGCGATTCAACGTGAGTTTCTACTATGTCATAGCTATCAGCCCAGCTAGGCAAGGTGATATCCAATTGCTGGAAGGGGTTTGGCTGTTCGCCTTCCTTGGTAACAAACGACTGATAGTTGCCATATAAATTATGCTCAGCAAGAGACGAACCCTTCAGGTTCACCGTATATTCAACGGTTCTTCCGTCAGTATCATCCGAAATCCATTTGCGAGAAACCGCCGTAGCTTGCTGCGCCTCTGCTTTATCTATAACGCACGTGGCAGAATAGCCGTCAGCCGGGCTGTATCCATTGGGATAGAGCGTAAAGAACCGGTCGCGCAAGCTTACGCTATTGGCATTTGAATAAGCATCGCTCTTCAAGCTGTCCCAGGTTGTATTGCTTTCATCAAGCTCAACAGTGGCAGAACCAACCGGGCGTAAAACATGGGCGGTAATTACCACATCTTCGTGACCCATGGTATACGTTGCCTTGCCATCTGAAGGATAAATGGTGTCAACAACATAGCCACCTTCGCGCACCGTCCAATAATCGATGGTATTTTGCGAATCAAGATAGGTCCATTCGTTCACCCGTGAAACAATGCTCCCATCAGGCAATTTTCCCCAGGTGCTTTCGTCTTGTTCTTCGTAGGTCAAATAGGCAGAAGTATCAAGAACAATCTCTTTTCCATTGGATGCCTCAGACTGCCAATTCCAGTTGCCAACTTCCACCGTTACCTGATGCTCTACCGAGTTTTTGTCTGCCAAATAAAGATAGTTGCCATCACGCAAAACGTAATAGTTGCTGTTATCAGAAGAAAAACAGATATTGTAGTTGTCGCCGATATTTGTAAGGGTAGCTTGATTGCCGGTAATCCTTCGCTTACTGGTGCCACCGCTGTAGTTATCTACAGTAACGCCAATCTTGCTCTGTTCAGAAAGCGCATTTGCACCCGTGCCTCCACAAACGTCCTGCTCGCCTTTCATATAAAGATTGTCAAGCGTTGCGCCGTCAGCAGAGTAGTTTTGGGTGATATTGACATAGTCGTTCAGAACGAAGGTGTAATACGTTGAGTTGTCACAGTAAATGCCGCCGCCAACACCGGCACTCTTGTTGTTGGTACACTCAATACCTTCAAGGGTCATTTCCTCTGAAAACCAAAGGCCACCGCCGTTTCCTTCAGCAGTATTTTGGGTAATCACACCGTTGCGCCCGTTTGAGGTAATGCTTACGCCACTTTCTGCGTATATTCCGCCACCCATTCCACTTGTATGGTTATCGTTTCCCTGCGCATCTTTTGTTTTATTTGCCACATTTCCCTGAATGGTGGCATCGTTCATCTTTATTTTTAGTCCATCGCCTGAGGCATACATGCCACCGCCTAAGCCACTATAATCAAATGATGCGGAGTCTTGTGTTCCACAGCTGTTATTGGTTACCTGCGTACCATTCTGAAGTACCAACGTTATATCGTCGTTGCATAGCAAAAATGCGCCACCGTTTCTCTGTGCGAAGTTTTCTGAAACTTCACTGTTATCGAAAACATAGAGACCGCCTGCTTTGATGTAAAGACCGCCACCCTCGCCAGCGTGACCTACGCTATCACCTACACTTAAATTTTTGTTGAGTTTTGAATCTTTGAAGATAACTCGAGCCCCGGTACCGTTCATGGGATCCACGTAAATTCCCCCGCCCGAACCATTAGCCTTATTGGAGCTTACAGACGAATTGGTAACGTTTATGTTCACGTTCTTGGAATAAACGTAAATGCCACCACCATAATTCGGGCCATTTTCCTCTTGTCCGGCAATATTGCCATCAATAGAGGAACCATTCGTAAGATTTACCGTGGAGTTCCTTCCGTTGATATAAAAGCCACCGCCCTCAGCCTTACTCCAGCTCCGCGAATATCCCGTGTGATTGTTGTTTGCCTGAGAGCCATCAAGGTTGATGGTGCATGCCTGTCCATCGATAAAGAAGGCTCCACCTCTCACGCCTGCGAAATTGGCATTAACTTGCGTCTGAACAAGCGTTACCGTACTTTTGCCACGATTGACATAAATACCGCCACCGGAGCCACTGCTGTCCTTAAAAACATCATCACAAGAGCCTGCGATATTGTTATTTATTTTTGAGTTTTCAATAGTAAGATCAATTTGCTTGTTTAGATATATTCCGGCGCCATTTCCTGTTTTGGTTCTATTGCTTGAAATATCGCAATTTTTTATTTGAGCCTTGCAGTCATCACCACTAAGGTAAATACCCCCACCGTTATGCTGGGTGTAGTTCCATTTAACACTTGTGTTGTTCAGACTCAACTCAACGTCGTCACCTGTTACAGCAATACCTCCGCCATAAACGCTACGTATTTGCGTATCACCACAAGTGTTGCCAGCAATAGTGACATCGTTCAAATATAGCTTTGCGTTATCTCCACTTACGCAAATGCCACCGCCGTCTTCATGAGCGGCGCCACCCGTAATAAGGCCACCATAAATAGTTTCGGCGCCGTCTGTGCCAGTATAGTGCCACTGCTGGTTGATCCCACTGCTTCCTTTTTCGGTACTCCCCCCGTGAGCAACAGTGGTATCTCCACCATTTATAGTAAGTGTTGAGTTGTCGCTCAGTGCAAACCCACCACCATAATCGGTGTATCCGCCATCATAGTCATCATTTGTCGCTAGATTGCGGTTAATCATGTGGCCATTCATGTTAATGGTGTAATTGCGACCACTGGGGACGTTTATTCGAAACGTCCTGGTGTCCCAGTCTTCCAAAAGCTCAATAACAACGTCTCCTTGTACCGCTTTCGCTCTGTTTATGAGATCACGCGGGTTTTGAAACGTTTCTGTTTTAGAGACTCCGTTTTCGGTGTAAGTAAGAGTACCTGAACCTGTGCCCGATCCTGAATCAGCCCAAGCCAAACATGGAGTTGCAAATATTGCAACCGTTGCGATAAGCGTTGCAACAAGCGCTGCAAAAGCAGTGAGTACCGTGCGATGCAAAGTTTTCATTCAAGTCTCTTTCGTGTTAAATCGAGCTATCAAACGTAGTTGAAGTTCCCTATTAGTTCGAACTATCAAACATGGCTGAAGTTCCCGTTAGCTCAAGCTATCAAACGTAGCTGGAGCTTCCGTTAGCTCAAGCTATCAAACATGTTTGGAGTTCCCGTTAGTTCGAATTGCCAAACGTGATTGAAACTCCCGTTTAGTTCAAGCTATCGAACGTAGCCAAAATACCCAGTTTGTTCAAGCTGGCAAGCATATGCAAGCCAAGCAACAACTTAGTATGCCTTGTGAGTGCGCGCTGTCAATCTTTTTTCGGCAAATCTGAACCTGATCTATGAAAACTTCTTTATTTAGGGCGAAGTGCAGTTCTGAATGGCGAAAATGAACTGAGCCGAGATCGGTGAATGCACATAACATAGCGAAAACGTGCTGAACTAGCGTCACCGCACGCCCATGTATCACCGCACGCCCATGACGAAAAATTCAAAAAGGAAAACCACCACAAGGAATGCGAAATTATAAATCTCAAAGCGTAAAATAAATTTCCCATTGTTTCCCATTTTCAAATTCTGATACTGACGCAAAGTAATGAGCGTTGCCAACGAAGAGATAGGCGTTCCCACCGCGCCTATGTTGGTTCCTAGGGCAATCCCCGCCCAATCCTCAGAAAAATGAGAAAGCAAAATGGCGGTAGGCACGTTACTTATAACCTGGCTACTAACAAGAGAAGTAACAAAGGCTCCGCATTGCGAAAGCAAACCACTAATAAAATCAGAAATCTGAGGGATCTGCGCAATATTCCCGCTGAAAACAAAAAAGCAAACAAAGGTCATTACCAGCGCATAATCGGTTTTGGCAAATGCGCTTCTATCAACAAGGGCAAGAACCACCACAATAATGACAAGACCAATCAAGTATGGAATCGCCTGAACGGTCATGGCAATACAGATTGCAAACAACAGGGTATAAATTGCCACATGAGGCTTCGACAAGATGACATTGCTTGGTTTTCGATAATGAAAGTCAGCTTTGCCCACGAACAGGCACCTGATAAATATAAGAACCATAGAAAGTATCAGCGGGGGTGCCATAGCAAGCACAAAATCGCTGAAATCAACTCCAAAAGTGGTATACAAATACAGGTTGTGAGGGTTACCAAAAGGAAGAAGCATTCCGCCCAAGTTGGCCGTCAAGGTGACAAGAATAAACACGAGCGGAATGTCCGCTTCTCTATTGATGGATCGAAGCAGCATAACCGCCAAGGGCAAAATGGTAACCAGCGTCATATCGTTGGAAAGTATCATGGAACACCCTAGAGTAACTACCACAATCGCAATTACTAAGGTTCTTAGGCTGGATACGTGCTCAACAATAGAATGGGAAATGAATTCAAGAAGCCCCGAAGAATCTATAGCCGAAATAACCATAAGAATGCAGAGCAGGCAACTAAGCGTATGCCAATTGAAATAATCAAGGTACGCTACCGAAGGTGGCACAAATATCATAGTTACCAGAGCTGCCACTGCTGAGATTACCAATAAAGGGTTACGGGCAATGGCGCGTTCAGCAGATCTTTCTGTTGCGCGCGCACGAGCAGAAAGCAAATCTTGCCCGTGGAACTTCAAGCCCAATTCTTCGATATATTCACTCAGCAACTTCATAAGAATTATTGTAC
>CAVABR010000104.1:0-6445 GCA_963586955.1 bacterium | reverse complement strand
CACCACCCACAACAGAGCGCACAGACTTCGCACTGAACTCAAATCCACAAGTCTTTGATCCCATGACTCCCCCTATATTCTTATAAGAACTCGCCCCTACGAAACTCGCTCTTGCAAAAGCTTTCGTTCTCTCAGAACTGCTCTCATAAAATCAAACCCCTTTGTTCGAGGTTAACTCTCTGCGTGGTAGGCCTTCAGGTGTTTCCTTGAATTACTCAAGCAAACATCAATACTTTTTACACCTAGCTTTCACGCAAAGAACTTTTCAGTTGTTATTTCTTAAGGATTGTTATTTGCGTCACAAAAATGACGCACTCCTCCCCTTCCAATACTTACTCTATTTTACCCCCACAAAGCAAAACAGATACGGGCAATTCAGAGTCACTGAGGGTATTTGTGTGATCTGGACCCCATCCTGATATGAGCCCCATCCTTCACACACTCCGATTGAGGAAAGCCAAAATCGGCCTGGAACCTAAGGTGAATCAGAACAGTTATTACTTTTCAATTGCAACTGAGGCAAATCAGAAGAGATCAGTCTAAGTTGCGCTAGAACATAAGGTAAGCAAGGCGAACAGCGTTAATGCCCTCAAGGCAAATCAGAAAAGGTTAAGCTCGAAGTCACCCGTGCTCCTACCATTCGCTTGCGCTTATGCAAGCTTTGGCGTTCATGCCATTCTAATTTTGCAGTAACGACGCCTTTAATTGCGTGCATGTAGCGCAAGCTCATTATGCGTCGCACTGCAACGTTTAAGTTTTATTTAGATCGCTTCGCTCGGTGTGTGGGTCGAAAGCGATTGAAGCCTGAGACCTATACAGCGAGCGAAGCGATCATGTAGAAATTTGAAAACGCTGAGTGCTTCTCGTCTTGACCGTTCCTGATTTGCCCCTAAAGTAAGAGGCTCTGTAGCTTGAACGCTGTGAGCCTCCATGCATTATTCTTGCTGATTCGCCTAGAAAGAGCTGTGCGATTTTACCTTAAGGCCAGTTCGGATCCGTAACCCAGATGCTCATGGCGCTAAAACCCTCATGGCTTTTAACATTCGACACATTCCAGCCACTGAGATCTAAGCTGTTAGGAAAAGCGTAAAACGTATAATCCATATTGATTACATTTGACACATCCCAATGTTCAATGGGATCAAGTCCAGTATCACCAACGTCCATATTGCAAAACATATGGCTCATGTCAATGACCCGTGACGTCTTAAATTTTTCTGACAACCGAAGTGCATACACATACTTGCATTCATTAAACATGTATGACATGTTGGTCACCTGTGAAGTATCCCAATTGGAAAGATCTAGGGTACCCTGGTGAGCAAGATACTCTCCCTCTCCGAAGCAAGAATCGAACATATGACTCATATCTGTTACCTGAGACGTATCAAAATGCGATACGTCAAAAGTTCTTGAACGAATCGAAGAACAGTCCTTAAACATTTCGTTCATGCTGGTTACCTTGCTGGTGTCCAAATTTTCTAACCCAATAAAACTTTCAAGTTTTTCATCCCCACAAAACATAGCCCCCATATTTGTTACATTTGATGTATCAAAGCCTGAAACATCTATGGACGTAAACGCTTTGCAGTCAGCAAACATACCAAACATATTGGTAACCTTACTGGTGTCCAAATTTTTTAAGCCAATAATGCTCTCAAGACTTTCAGCACCAGAGAACATAAGTGACATATCCGTTACGTTTGAGGTATCCCAGCTTGAAACATCTAATTTGTTCAACGTGCTACAAGCATGGAACATTCTAGACATGTCAGTAACGTTAGACGTATCTAGTTTATTTACCGTACAGAAATGTGCTGAATTGCACTTAAAAAACCAACCTGATGTACTTTTCGGAGCAATTCCATAACCGGGTACATCTATGATATTGATCGACTCACGATGTTGCGCCCAGGGGACAGTAGCAGCACTGTATTCTTCCTTTTCTATATCGGTATATACCTCAGTTGCTATTATCCCTCTGTACTTTTCACCCGGTGTAGCTACGTCTTTAGTTTTATAAAAACGAAGACTATTATCATAAGCTGAATATACGGCAAAGGCAGGGTTGTCCCAAGGAGACTTTACGCCTGGAGCATTCTCATTGAAGTTTGGATGTTTGTCATTGGGAACATTTCCTATAAACCAGTCCGAACAATCTGATACAAGGTTAGAACACCCATCAAAGGTATAAGACATATCAATCGTGTTGCTTGTGCGCCATTTAGTCAAATCTCCCAAGCTGGTAAGCGATTCGCAATTTTGGAAAGTACAAGATAGGGTTCCATTAGATAAAACATCCCAGCTTGAAATATCAAGGGAAGTAAGGCTTGTGCAGTTGTTAAACATTCCTTCCATAGTAGTTACATTTTTGGTAACGAAGTTTGATACAGGAACAGTGTTAAGGCTGGAGCAATGACCAAACATGGCTTTCATATTTGTCACATTTGACGTATCAAAGTTTGAAACATCAAGAGAAGTAAGACCGGAGCAAGTATCAAACATTCCTTCCATAGTAGTTACATTTTTAGTGTTGAACCCTGACACAGAAACAGAACTGAGCTGAGTACAATGACTAAACACATACGCCATCTCAGTCACGCTGCCTGTATCCCACTTTTCTAAACCATTAATTGTTGTAAGGTTTTGGCAGTCACCAAACATGGCTCTCATAGTTGTTACGTTAGACGTATTAAAGTTTGAAAGATCAAGAGAAGTTACTTTTGTAAAGTAGAACATTGCCATCATGGTTGTTACCTTAGAGGTATCCAGTTTTGACACATCTACCGAAGTTAGGCTTGAACAATCATAGAACCACCAGGCGGTACTTACTGGAGCAATTCCTTCATCAACAACTTTGGATGATGTAATGAATGGAGCTTTTTGTGCCCAAGGAACTGTTGTTGCCTCGTAAGCGTCTTCTTCTATGCCGGTATATACCGCCGTTGCTATCTTTCCATCAAATCCGCTACCATCGATTGGCACTTTTACGCGCTTATAGAAATTAAGACTATTGTCAGTTTCTGAATATACCGCATAAGCTGTTTTTGGATCCCAGGGAGAGAGCACACCTGTTGCATTTGCATTAAAGTCTGTGTGATTGTCTCCTACCTTATCTACGTTCCATTCAGAACAGTCTAAAGAAAGGCTTGAGCAATTGTTGAACGTGCCACTCATCTTCTCAACCTTGCTGGTATTCCAATTAGATAGAACACCAACAAAGCTAAGTTTTGAGCAATTAGCAAAGAAATTATCCAAGCTTGTCACATTGCTGGTATTCCACTCTGAAAGACCAGTTACAGAAGTAAGATTTTGGCAGTTTTCAAACATTGACGTCATGTCAGTTGTTCTTGAAGTGTCAAGTTTTTCCATATCAATAGCTTCAAGTGTTGATGTCTCTTTAGAAACAAACCACCTTGCAGTAGAAGCAGGATGAATTCCATCATCTACTACCGTGACCTTTTTTATAGCTTCCCCTGCCCAAGGGGCAAAGGAGGAAACATAACTGTCGGTTTCAAAGTCGGTATAAACTTCAGATACCGTCTTTTTATCAAAAGTGTCTCCCTTAGAAGGAACCTGCCCTGTGCGATGATAAAAACCTAGGCTTCCATCCTTGAAATAGACAGCAAAAGCACTCTTTTCGCCTGCAACAGTAATAGAAATAGTAACTTCTACCGTTGCGTAGTTTTTATCTTTTGGTGTAAAGACAGCAATGTATTCATATGGCCCTTCACTTGCAAGGTTAGTCTGTGGTTCTTTCCATGTAAATGTTCCTGCTACCGGCTCTGTCTGTTTAGGCAAAACAATGTCAGCTAAAGGATGATTTACTTCTCCGGTGATGCCTTCTGGAGCAGAAGGTTTAGGATCTGCTTGTGCAATATTGAATTTTGTAGTGGTATCACCAGTGTAGTTACCAATACCTTTAACAGTTACGCTACCTTCACCGGCATTGATATTTTTGCCATAGACTACTTCATAGTCGGTGCCCTCTGTGTAAGTTTTGCTGGTTACCGCAGGCTTGAATTGGGTGCCATTATAAGTGACATCTTTGGCATCAACGGTAAACTTTGTTGAGTCAAGTTTGGCCTGCTCAATGGTTGCAGTAGTAGTTGTTTGCTGGCCTTCAGTTGCAAGCTCGTAGTTGCCAGCAGAATCCCCTGCAAGAGCAAGTTTGGAAATAGTTACTTCTTTTTCAGTTCCAGCATTTGGATCTTTGAATGTGCCCTCAGCGCTGATTGAGAGACTATCTTTTTCAAACTTGTCCTCAAAGACTGCCTTGGAACAATCCAGCTTTGCTTCACAGTTGCCATCATAAGGCTTGTTCTCAGCAGTAATTCCAGAGACCCTAACTGGGGCTTTTGCAATAGTGAATTCTTTAGTGTTGTTTGCGGGAAGTTTGTAGTTTGCGTTATCAAGTTTAGTGGCTGTTGCAGTATAGGGGCTATCACTTGCATTAGTTTGAGCGCCTTCTACGGTGACATTTACGGTATCACCCTCAACAATGTTTCCTGCGCTAGCTATTGGGGCTTGATCTTTTCCGTTATAGACAAGCGCATCCTCTGACCAGGTAAGGCTTACTTCTCTTTGAGTAATAGTAAAGCTTTGAGTTGGATTATCAGGAAGTTTGTAGTTAGCATTGTCTATTTTGGCAGTTGCGGTATATGCGTCATTGCTTGCACTAGTCTGTGCGCCATCAATAGAGAGATTTACCACATCAGCACCGATAGGCTCCGAAATACTTGCGTTAGGTACGTGAGAATCGCCATCATAAACGTATGTATAAGGAGCCTGTCCGTCCCAGGTAAGCTCTAACTGTTTTGGTGCAATCGTAAAACTCTGTGTTGGATTATCAGGGAGTTTATAGTTTGCATTATCAAGTTTAGTTACGGTTGCGGTGTGAGTTCCCGCATTGATTTGGGCGCCTTCTACCGTGACATTTACGACATCGCCCTCAACAATGTTTCCTGCGCTAGCAGTTGGGGCTTGTGCTTGTCCACTATAGGTAAAACTATCACCTGACCAAGTAAGACTTACTTCTCTTTGGGTAATAGTAAATTCCTGAGCAGTCTTTGCATCAGAGGAAAGTTTGTAGTTTGTATTGTCAATTTTTGCCGTTGCGGTATAGATACCAGCATTAGTTTGTGCGCCATCAACGGAGAAGTTTACGTTATCTCCTTCAGCAACTCCTTCAACATGTGCACTTGGAATATGCGATGCACCGTCGTATTCGAAAGAATAAGGAGTTTGCCCATCCCAGATAAGAGTTAGCTCTTTTTGTTTAATTTCAAAGGTATAGGTCTTTTCGCCTTTGTAATCATTAATACCTTTGATGGTAATGGTGCCTTCACCTACATTTTTGTTTTCACCGTAGGTTACTTCATAGTCAGTACCTTGTTTGTAGGCATTACTCTTAACTTCTGGAGTAATTTGTCCACCATCATAGGTGGCGTCTTCGGTATTAACCGTAAACTTATCAAAATCAAATGCTTTGTTGATGCTTATCTTTAAGTTAAGTTCAATGCTTGAACTCTTGCTGTTTTTAACTTGCTCAAGCAAAGAAGCAGAAATGATCTTGCCGTCCCACATGCCTTTTGCAGAAGATCCTGTTTGGACAGTTTCATCTTTAATACTTGCATTCCAGTTGTTTAGCTCTTCAGGTGCTTGAATATTGTTGATATAAATAGCCTGCCCTGAGCCATTATTGATAGCAAGGTCATTACTGACAACGTTTCCTTGATCATCTACCACCACGTTGCTAGTGCCGGTAATGCCCTCAAGGTAGTCTTTTGCAAATGCGTTGCTCTTGCTAGCGAACATACCAAAACAAGCGCAGGCAACAAGAGCCGTAATAATGGCTACTATAACGACGCTCTTCTTAGAAGAAGCATTAAGATCTGCGTGAGCTCCCGCATTCGTAGCAAGACGCCTGCTTTTAATGAAGATAAATACAGCACCTGCGATTAGAACCACAATGCCTAGGATAAGCCAGATAAGAGCGTCTCCAGTAAGAACACCCGAAGAAGCACCGCCTGAAGTTGTGGTAGTGGAAGTTGTAACGGCAGTAGATGTACCAGCTCCGCCACCAGCACCTCCACCCGATGCTCCACCATTTTGAAGCGTGATGGTCATAGTGCCATCAATAGTTTGATACGCATCATCGGCAAAGGCCAACTGCGGTGCGCACATCACAAAAGCAAGCAACGCTAGAACTGACGTAAGCACACCACCCACAACAGAGCGCACAGACTTCGCACTGAACTCAAATCCACAAGTCTTTGATCCCATGACTCCCCCTATATTCTTATAAGAACTCGCCCCTACGAAACTCGCTCTTGCAAAAGCTTTCGTTCTCTCAGAACTGCTCTCATAAAATCAAACCCCTTTGTTCGAGGTTAACTCTCTGCGTGGTAGGCCTTCAGGTGTTTCCTTGAATTACTCAAGCAAA
>CAVABR010000103.1:0-6558 GCA_963586955.1 bacterium | reverse complement strand
ACAAAATTAGCTAGCTTGCACTTTACCAAATATTGCCCCGACTGACGCAAGCATTAACAAACAAAGTCAAATATTAACAAACCGCCCTGATCAATCCTTACCCTAAGCAACCATCCACTTAAGCCAGCGAGCAATCTCAACAGCCTTCAATGCCCGCCTATAGAAACCAGTAATTAGCTCACAATTTGTCACCTATCCAAACCAATAACCAACACCAATAGGTTTTCAGATGTTCGTATCGGGCTAAACGCGCAGGTTGCATCAATTACCCCTGATCACCTCCCACTCAACAAAAATATTAAATGCGCCAAAAAGCCCAAACGTTTTTGCCATATGCGCTAAAATATCTAGGTAGGGATTCACATTTTTTATATTTCTAAAGGTCTCACGCAACGTTTTTAAACATGCTTGGGATGTTTGGAGTTTTTGAAAATTTGCTACAAGAAGCTCGGTTTATTGCATTATTGGGGAGAGGCAAGAACTATGGCAAACAAAGCATGTACACTTGATAAGTACACCATCAAAATTTCTGATCATTTTCCTTATGCTTTTTGCCTTGTTAGAGTAGATCTTGATGAGCAGAATAAGCCCTGCAACTGGACGCTTCTTCACTGCAACGACGCCCTTGCAAAACTGGAAGGCATGCCAAAAGAAGACCTGATAGGAATGCACTTCTATGAAGTCTTCCCTGAAGAAAGCAAGAAATGGCTCCAGCCTTGCTATGAATCCGCCTATAACGACAAGGTCAATTCTTTCGAAGTAATATCTGATGAAATAGGTCGTTATCTCAGAATTGAAACCTTCCCTACAAACGAAGCAGGCGTCTGTGTATGCGTATTGCGTGACATAAAAAAGGAAGTCGCTGAAAAGCTAAAGCAAAGAGAAGAACTTGCCGAAACGGTCAAAGAACTAGAAAAACAACGACTCCTCAATGAACAGATACAAAGCTACGCAGCAGCTATGGGCGTAATTTATCCGCTGGCTATTTCTCTTGATTACCTCAAAAACGAATATACCATGCTTGAGTACGAGCACTTCTATAATAAAACTGCAGCATATTCTGGCACCATAGATGACCTTGTTAGCGTAGGTGCTTCCACCATCCCTGACAAAGCTATTGCTGAAAAATTCAAAGATCTTTTTGACAGAGAAAAATCCATCACAGCGTTTAAAAGAGGCGAAAAAGAACTCACCTTGCAACATCCTCAATATGATGACAATGGAGGAATTCATTGGATAGAAACAAAGATTTTTTGCCTTACCTGCTCAGAAGACGAAATAAAAGGCATTTCAATTGCCAAAAGCATAGATGAACAAAAAGAAATCGAGAATGCCTATAAAAGGCTTTCTGAGAGAGATACCATCCTTTCCTCTCTTACCCTCAATTATGACGAAGTATATCTCTGTGACCTTGATGCCAACAGCCTCTATGTTTTCAAATCGCAATATAAACCAGTAGGCGAAATATCTTTGACCTATTCTCAAATTGAAAAAGAATTTATCAATGAAATTTCGCTCGAAGGATCGCCTGATCTATTGCCATTGCTCCATCGAGACAATCTAAAGGAATACCTCAAAACGAACAGAGAGCTTTCTGTTAGATATCAGATGAACCCTGATAAGTATGGAAGAAAATTCGATGAAGCGCGGTTTGTTCGTATTGATTCAGATAGTGGATTCAAAATAGTAATCGGCACTCACTCTATTGACAATATTATTAAAGAACAAGAAGAACAAAAAAATCTACTCAAGAAAGCAAAAGAAGAAGCTGAGAATGCCAATATGGCAAAAACCGAATTCCTGCAAAGGATGAGCCATGACATCCGCACGCCACTCAACGGCATACATGGCTTGCTTGATATTGCTGACAAACACCCTGAAGACCTTGAAACGCTCAAAAAATGCAGACAAAGAATACGAGAATCCTCTGATTTGTTGATGGGTCTCATCAATGAAGTGCTTGACATGAGCAAGCTAGAATCAGGAAAAATCATCCTTGAAAACGTTCCCTTTAACCTGAAAGACCTTTCCGCAGAAATTTACAATGTTGTGCTCAGGTTAGCTGAAGAGCGAGACATTGAGATAGTCCAGAAAGATTGTCATCTTGAGCACATCAATGTTGTGGGGAGCCCTATCCATGTCAAACGCATATTTCTTAACATCTTAAGCAACGCCATAAAATACAACAAAGATCACGGCAAGATATATATCACCTGCAAAGAAATTGATTGTACAGATGGCATCTCTACCATTGAGTTTCAGTGCGAAGATACCGGCATAGGAATGTCTGAAGAATTTCAGGAGCACCTTTTTGATCCTTTCACACAGGAAGTTGAAGAAGCGCGCACCAAATACAATGGCACTGGCCTTGGTATGTCTATAACAAAGAGCATCGTAGATCTGATGGGTGGCACCATCACCTTTACCAGTACGCAAAACATAGGAACAACTTTTAAGATTATCTTTCCTCTTGAAATTGATACAAATGCTGAAAGCCATGCTGAACCCGAGGTTGCGCTTCCACCAAATCCGCTTTCAGGTGTAAGTATTCTTTTAGCAGAAGATAACGAACTCAATAGAGAAATAGCATGCTTCCTCCTTAACGAAGAGGGCGCCGATATTGTCCAAGCGCGCGACGGAAAAGAGGCAGTTGATACGTTTAAGCAATCTAGCCCTGGTTTCTTCGATGTGATCCTTATGGATATCATGATGCCAATTATGGACGGCTACGAAGCAACGCGAACTATTCGCTCACTTGATAGAGCGGACGCAAGCACTATCCCCATCATTGCTATGACTGCCAATGCTTTTGCAGAAGACAAGATTGCCTCAAGAAAAGCGGGCATGAATAGCCATCTCTCTAAACCGCTTGATTCAAAGCTCATGATCTCCACCATCTACGATTTAACGGACAAGAACAACAAGCCTTAATTCCTGCCGTCAAAAAATATGCAGATTGTTTTAAAAAAAGGCGCGTTAAGCTTGAGAATGAACATAAAGGCTTACAATCCTTTTCGTCAATCATGCGTGGAAAGAAGGCTTATACCATAATGAACAAAAATACGGTGATTCGTTTAGTTTTTTATTTAGTAGGACTTGCTATCATGACCATTGGCATAGCAGTTTCCGTTAAATCAGACTTAGGGGTTTCACCGGTGAGTACTATCCCCTACACCATGACCGTGGTATGGGGAATAGAAATGGGTATTGCCACTATCATCTTTCATATAGCGCTGGTTTTGATTCAGCTTTTACTGCTCCGCAAAGATTTCAAAGCAAATATTTTATTGCAGGTGCCGGTAGGAATTCTTTTCGGTTTCCTTACCTCCGCCTCCCTTTTCTTGGCTACTTTTATCCCTACCCCTGAAGGAATTGTTGAACAACTCATCTTGTCCCTTATCAGTGTTGTTTTAATTGCAATAGGCATTTTTATGTATGTTCCTGCAAACTTCATCCCCCTTGCAGGCGAAGGCGCCATGTTGGCCGTTTCAAAAGTTACCAAGATAAAGTTCTCCACGGCAAAGATGTGCTTCGATATTTCCATGGTTATTATCTCCCTCATCACCTGTCTGGCTTTGATACAAAGCTTTGGCAGTATTGGCATCGGAACTATCATTGCGGCATTTTTGGTTGGCATTTGCCTTAAAGGTATTGTGAAAATCTTTGGCCCAGCACGTGATAAGGCTCTTATGTGGGGCATACCCGTTGATGAAACCGTTGGTGTTTCGCTTGAAGAGCTACAAACCGCTAAAAATAGTGGTGACAAAACTGCCACCCCGGCCACTGCAATAAAGCCTTACCCTTTGATGGGCATCATGAATACCGATGTATATACGGTGCCAACAAGCGCAAACTTCCGCGAAGTGCTTTCCTTTCTTTCTAAGAACAACATCTCAGGCGCTCCGGTAATAAGCAAAAGCGGAAAGCTTGCTGGCTTTGTATCTGAGGGTGACATTTTGCGCTATCTTTCCAATGAACATTCGCTCTATATGAACGATGCTTCGTTTGAAAAAGTTGACTTTGATAAGAAACTCAATTCTTTGCTTGACATGAACGTTTCTAAGATTGCCACCAAGCGCGTTATCAGCGTGAATATCACTGATGACTTAGGAGACGTGTGCTACAAATTGGCGGAAAACCATCTCAAAAAAGCCCCCGTTATGAACGGAGGCAAAATGGTTGGTATTGTAAACCGGAGCGACATAACCTCTTACGCTACCGGCCTTGCAGAAGTGCTGTAGCTCGCACACCCAGTTAGCATTTTTAACGGGTGGAGCGTTATCACACAAGATGGTGCGCGCACAAACAAACAGTGACGCGCAATTCCCGGTAGCGGTAACGTCAAGAGTGCCTACTGAATCACGCTAGGCGCGCGCCCAACCAAAGCAAGCTCGCACGCCCAGAATAAGACTGGCTTTGCATACGCGTAACGCGCCCGACCAAACGCTAGCTCAACTGCGTTTCGCCATCAGTTAACTTGACCAGGGTTTTTATAAGCAAATTAACATCAATTGGCTTAGCAACATGACCATTCATGCCTGCGCGCCTTGCATTAACCTTATCCTCAACAAAGGCATTGGCGGTCATTGCAATGATAGGAATAAAACCAGCATCCGCTCTATCAAGTGCGCGAATGGTTTTTGTTGCCTCGTAGCCATTCATAACCGGCATCATCACATCCATAAGAATGGCATCAAAAAAACCAGCTTCAGATTGCTTAAAGACTTCAACTGCTTCTGCTCCATCACGCGCCAGTGTTAATTGCGCCCCTTTTTCTTCTAAGATGAACTGAGCAATTTCCATATTCAAGTCGTTGTCTTCAACGAGCAATATCTTCGTTCCCTCAATACTTAGTTGCTCTTCTTCCTGCTCATGCTCTATATGCGCCTGATCTGAAGTATCTACTTTAAAAGGAATAACTACCTCAAAGGTTGAGCCTACCCCTTGCGTGCTCACGAAACTGATAGAGCCACCCATTATTTCTACAAGCTTTTTGGTAATAGGCAAACCCAATCCGGTACCTTCATAGCTGGTACGCACCAATGCGTTCTCCTGAGCAAACGGCTCAAAGATTTCTTTTTGGAATTCTTCCGACATACCAATGCCCGTATCACGACACGTGAAAGCCATGGTAGCAATGCCATCTTTAAAAGAAAGCTCTTTGCACGAAACAAAAACTTTGCCCGGATTTTTGTTGTACTTTATAGCATTCGATATCAAATTCATCATCAAACGCTTGCAGTGAATAGGGCTACCAATAAGATTGGTGTGAACAATACTATCCTCTTCAAGAATTACTTCAACATTGTATTCTTCGGCCTGCTTTTCCATAATAAGGAGAATATCGTTTAAGATTTCATCAGCATTAAAGGGCACGCTCTCAAGAATAATCTCGCCCGATTCAAGCTTGCTCAAATCAAGCACCTCATTGACAAGCGCAAGAAGCAAAGTCAAAGAACTCCTTATTTTTCTGCGACAATCTAGTTGCTTTTCAAGGCTTTCAGGAAATCTATCTGCGATATCAAGCATGCCAGTAATGCCATTAAGAGGCGTACGAAGGTCATGTGACATACGAAGTAAAAACTTAGTCTTTGCCGAATTTGCTTGATCAGCCTTGTTTTTAGCAACAATAAGTTGTCTTCGATATGCCTCTTCTACTTCACGCTTTTTCTTTTCTTCTGCAAGATGTTGTTCAATTACCGAATCAATGATCTGAAACGCAACGACGACAACATCACCTTGTTGATCAAGCTTACTGATATTGTATTGATAATTACGTATTGCCCCATTTTCTAGGCTACGGTAAACACCTGTTAACTCATCTTGTTCTTTAAACGCTTCACGAACATGCTCAACCGTAAAAATATCATGCATTCTTTCACGGTCTTCCGGAACAACAGCTATCTCACACCACTGATCAATAAGCGCTTGATAAGGAAATGTCTTGCCTCTAAGGTCATCGATATTGCCCATATGATAATCAGGGGAAACCTTTAAAATTTTTGCCGTAGCCTTATTCATGTCAGCAATATAGACATTGCGGAAGTCACGCGTAAGATTGTTCAATATCTTGACTTGCGTTTCTAGCTCTTCTTTATAAGCGTCTTCAACTTCTTTTTGCTTTTGCTCTTTTGCACGAGACTCCTCAATGATCTCATCAATGTTTTGGAAAAGAAGAATAGCCTGCAAAGACCCGTCGCCTTTTAGCGAAAAAACGCCTTTAACGCCATAATAATGAGCTTCTTCATCAGCTTGAATACGGTAGCCAAACTCAAAGGAACTCTTGCCACAAGCAAAAGATTGTTTTAGCTGTTCAGGCAACAGCGTATCAAGAAACGCTGTTTTGTCTTCAGGATGTACAACTATTTCAGCGTATTTATTAACCGCAGATTCGTAATCAAAGTTATGAGGATTCTCTTTAACTTCCTCAATAACAATGCTTTTTTGTTTGATAATTTTTCCCGTATTGTTGGTTAAATCTATGAGATAGATATTGGGAAAATCAACTGTTATAGCTTCTAATATTTCTGAATGATCACTCATGGCTTTTATCCTATT
>CAVABR010000102.1:0-6997 GCA_963586955.1 bacterium | reverse complement strand
GGCGAAGAACTTTCTTTGGGGGATTTGGAAGAGGCAGTGTCTGATATGAAGGACAATCTGAGTCAGTTGCCAAAAGAAGCAGTCGAAGAAAAGAACCAGTTATTTCAAGCCATCGTGGCTCTGCAAAATGAGATAAACACCCTCCGCGCAAGGCATAGATAGGAGCGGTCAGCACCGACCATAGAAAAGCATGTTATAGTGTCCTCCGTGTTTGGCATGGACTATTACCCTTCGCTGTCCGGTTTTTACCCCACGGATTACCATTTCCACATTTAACATGGGGCAATAGATTATTGCCCGTATAATAATCACTAAAGATACTGATCAACGTTCAAGACGGGAGAACTGGGTGGAGCAAACAGGCATAAATATTGGCGCTGGCTTTTTAGAAAGCTTTATTCAGCGCTATCCTGTGTCTGTTTTAGAGATGCTCCTGAAAGATCAAACTACGAAAAACAACATCATTTGGGCAGATGACGAATACGAAGCCTTAGGCAACGGCTACATGGGCAATGACGAAATTACCTTGAATAAAATTACCGGTTTGGCATCGGGGGTTATAAAACCACGTATTGCCAAAGAGCAAGAAAAGCAGTCACAACGTACAAAGAGTAGGGCAGAAGTGTTTACGCCCTCTTGGTTGTGTAACCAGATGAATAATGATCTTGATGCTATATGGTTTGGAAAGCGCTCGTTCTTCAACACAGAAGTACAATCCGAAACGGGATTAAAAACCTGGGAAGCCACGCTTTATCATATTGAATTTCCTCAGGAAGAAAATTGTTCATGGGACGCTTACATTAAAGCGCGCAAACTTGAAATAACCTGCGGTGAGGCACCTTTTATTTGTTCGCGTTATGACACGGTAAATGGCGTTCCTATCCCGGTAAAAAAGCGCATTGGTTTTCTTGACCGAAAGTTGCGCGCGGTTTCTGAAAATACCGACACGCCCCAAGAGTGGCTGAACCATGCCCTTGATGCGCTTAAGGCCACCTATGGGTTTGAATACCAGGGCGATAATTTGCTCATAGCACGCATAAATGTTTTCGAGACATTTATGGAACACCTGCAAGATCAGTGGCCTGGTGTTGCCAGTAGTTCAGATATAGATTGGCAAAACCTTTGCGAACAGGTTGCGCATATTGTTTCGTGGAACCTGTGGCAAATGGACGGCTTTAGTGACGCGGTTCCTACCAACAAGATGGATGTGGTGGTTCAGTCGTCCCTTTCAGGTAAGCCACAGAAAGAACCTGAGCCTCAGCAGATGTCACTGTTTGATTTATTTGATGATAGTCCTGAAGAAAAAATAGAAGAAGAAAAAGAGATAGTTCCGTTATGTGTACTGCGTAATTGGGAAGAGGATAAACCGTTCGAGTTTGCCTCGCTTAAAGGAGGAGCATATACCATGGATAAGTTTTTTTATGCAGTGATTGGCAATCCCCCTTATCAGGAAGAAGGAAACGGCAATAAGACCTTTGCCCCTCCTATTTATCATGAATTCATGGAATCATCCTTTTGTGTATCTGAGAAGGTTGAGCTAGTTACGCCTGCAAGATTTCTTTTTAATGCAGGAAGTACGCCTAAATCTTGGAACCAAAAGATGCTTAATGATGAGCATTTTAAAGTTTTGCATTATGAGCCTGATGCCTCGAAGATATTTCCTGGGACGGATATTAAAGGCGGTGTTGCGGTTACGTACCGTGACGAAACGAGACTATTCGGCAAAATCGGAACATTTACGGCTTTTGAGGAGTTGAATTCCATTCTCCGAAAGACTCTTGCGCTTAGTCAGAGAGGCCTTAATGAAATTGTTTCAAATAGGGGTGTATACAGATTTTCTGATTTGCTTTATGCGCAGGAGCCAGATGAGATGTCGAAGATTTCCGATAGTCGTGTTTTGTCTAGTGCGTTCGAGAGGTTCCCGAACTTTTTTAAAGAGCTTAAGCCCGCGGATGGTCATGAGTACATATCGATTTACGGAAAGCTAAACGGAAAGCGCATTTATCGATGGATACGCAGGGATTATATTGCGGAGAACGACAATCTTGAGAAATACAAAGTTATGCTTCCTGCAGCAAATGGATCGGGTGCGCTTGGTGAAACGCTTGCCACGCCCTTAATAGGGCAGCCCTTAATAGGGCATACAGAGACCTTCATTAGCATAGGTCAGTTTGATAACGAAAGTGAAGCCCAAGCTACTTTGAAATACGTGAAGTCAAAATATGCGAGATGTATGCTTGGAGTGTTGAAGATTACTCAGCATAATTCACCTGAAAAGTGGGCCTACGTCCCCCTCCAGGACTTCACCTCTTCTTCCGACATCGACTGGTCAAAATCCATCCCTGAAATAGATCAACAACTCTATGCTAAATACGGCCTTGATGAGGATGAAATCAACTTCATTGAAACGCACGTGAAGGAGATGAACTAATTATGGGCATCTCTGATATTACGGGCAAAGTCAAATCAACACGGCCGGTAATTCCGCAAATTTATGCTTACACCACGCCCGAGATTGCTCGTCATAATGGCTGGACCAAGATAGGCTATACCGAACGAGACGTAAAAACGCGCATTAAAGAGCAAACACACACGGCCAACGTTCATGCACAACTTGAGTGGCAGGGAAATGCCACCTATGAAGATGGAAGCGGTACCTTTACCGACAAAGACTTCCACGGCTATTTGAAAAAGCTCGACATTGTCAATGAGTCTAATACTGAATGGTTCAACATAGAGCCTTCGCCTGCTAAATTGCACTTCTATGAGTTTCGTGAAAATCATGGCATTCTAGAAACGCCTTCTGTCATCCAATACAAATTGCGCTCAGAACAGGCGCGTGCAGTTGAGGAGACAATCGACTATAGTCGCCTGCACGAAAACGGGGAATTTCTTTGGAATGCAAAGCCTCGGTTTGGCAAAACGCTTACTTCGTATGATCTTTGCGTCAAGCTGGGTGCCAAAAAAGTACTCATTGTTACTAATCGGCCCGCCATTGCAAATTCATGGTATGAAGACTACGTAAAGTTTCTGGGTAATGAATCAGGGCTGTGCTTTATCAGTAACGTGGATGCACTAAAAAACAAGCCTTTTTGTAAAACGCGTGATCGATATTTAGAAGAGAGAATTTCAAACCGTGAAAATACGCCAGCAGGCTTTATTGAATTTGTAAGCTTGCAAGATTTGAAGGGTTCAATATATTTCGGCGGCGCACATGAAAAGCTTTCTGAAGTGAAAGATATTGAATGGGATATTCTTATCATTGATGAGGCTCATGAAGGGGTGGATACCTACAAAACTGACGTAGCCTTTGACCAGATCAAGCGCAAGTTCACCCTTCATTTATCTGGTACGCCTTTCAAGGCTATTGCTAACAAAAAGTTTCCGGAAGAGGCAATATTTAACTGGACCTACGCTGATGAACAGCAGGCTAAATCAGACTGGAAGCAGGAAGACGAACTGCCCAACCCCTATGAAGAGCTTCCTCGTCTTAATATGTTTACCTATCAAATGTCAGATATGGTTGCAGATGAAGTAGCGCGCGGTATTGATATTGAGGGCAACAACGTTGAATACGCCTTTGACCTAAATGAATTTTTTGCCACAAAAACTGATAAGCGAGGGTTTTCTTCGTTTGAGCATTATGAGCAGGTAAAAAAGTTTCTTGATGCGCTTACTTCGCAAAAGAAGTTTCCTTTTTCTACGCCTGAATTGCGCGATGAATTACGCCATACGTTTTGGATTTTAAGCAGAGTTGAATCGGCTCGTTGCTTGGCTAAGTTGTTGAAGCAACACCCGGTATTTAAAGATTATGAGATTGTGCTTGCTGCCGGTGATGGCAAGGTTGATGATGACGATGAAAATCTCAAAGCATTTGACAAGGTAAAAGAAGCAATAGCAAAATTCGACAAGACCATCACCTTATCTGTTGGTCAGCTGACCACCGGCGTCACCATTCCTGAATGGACTGCCGTGCTTATGCTCTCAAACATGAAGAGTCCGTCTCTTTATATGCAAGCGGCTTTTCGCGCGCAAAACCCCTGTTTGTTTAACCGTGATGGTGCATTTTTGCGCAAAGAAAACGCCTATGTGTTTGACTTTGATCCGGCACGCACGCTCACTATCTTTGAAGAGTTTGCTAACGATCTGTATGCTGATACTGCATCGGGCGGAGGCACAGTTGATGATCGCAAGAAGCGCATTCGCCGGCTTTTAAATTTCTTCCCCGTTATTGGTGAAGACGAAAACGGAGAGATGATAGAGCTTGATGCTGAGCGTGTGCTTTCCATTCCGCGCAAGATTCGCTCATGTGAGGTTGTGCGTCGTGGGTTCATGAGTGATTTCTTATTCCAAAACATCAGCAATGTGTTTAGGGCTCCTGCTGAAGTGCTTGAGATTATTACCACGTTTGAGCAGTTCAAAGAACCGCTTCCAGATCTTGGAATAGAAGAAGATACGGCTGATGAGCTTAGTCTAAACGCCGAGGGAGAGGTTGAAATTCCTGAAGAGCAAATCATCGGCACCGCCACGGATATGTTTGGTGAAAAGGTGTATGAGGAAATTGAAGAGAGCCTCGATGATGTTGTCTATGGACTGTTTGCAACTCAGGAGCCAACCGAGGAAGATGAAAACCTCAAGCGCTTAAATGACGTGTTTAAAGAAACGATTGCTAACCCCTTAGTTGAAGTAGCGAAGCAGAATTATCACTCAGAGCTAAAACCTGCACAACAAAGCAAGGTTGAGCGCATCATTAAGAGCAACGTAGACATCAACGTTAATCGCAAATGTGCTGACTATAAAATCAAGAGAAACGTTATTGAGAATAATCGCGCTAAAGAACTTGAGGTAGCGCTTACTCAAGAAGAAGCGGACAAGATTAACCAAAAGCATGATGAAGAGCTTGCTGAAGCAAAACAAAATCTTGTTGATGAGCTCAGTCAAACACAGAAGGAGCTTGTTGAAACTGCTGGTAAGACCATTGTTCAGGAGGTAGAAACAGCAAAGCGCCAAGACCAAAAGCAGAGCATTGAGACCAATATCAAAGATCACTTGCGCGGATTTTCGCGTACTATTCCTTCGTTTTTGATGGCATATGGGGATGAAGATACCAAGCTTTCCACCTTTGATACCGTTGTGCCCGAAGAGGTATTCAAAGAAGTGACCAGCATTACCACAGATCAGTTCCGCCTGTTGCGCGATGGTGGCAATGTGACAAATCCTGAAACAGGTGAAGAGGTCTATTTCGAAGGAAATCTGTTTGATGCGGTGGTATTTGATGATTCGGTGGCAGAATTTATTCGCCTGCGCGGAGAGCTTGCCAACTATTTCGATGAGTCACTCAAAGAGGATATTTTTGACTATGTTCCCCCGCAGAAAACTAATCAGATCTTTACGCCTCGCAACGTAGTGGTGCAAATGGTTGATTTGTTTGAGGAGGAAAATCCGGGGTGCTTTGATGATCCGGAGCATACCTTCGCGGATTTGTATATGAAGTCAGGGCTCTATATCACTGAGATCATTAAGCGTTTGTATAACAATGAAAAAATGTGCGAGCTGTTTCCTGATGGGCGCGCACGTCTTGATCATATTTTGGAGAATCAGGTGTTTGGTATTGCACCAACAGAGATTATCTATCAAATAGCAACGCACTACATTCTTGGCTACAACAATGAGGTTAAGGGCAATGCCAAGCCAAACTTTGTGAAGGCGGATTCTGCTCAATTAGCCAAGGAAGGCAAGCTTGCTCAGTTTGTGGAAGAAGCTTTTGGGGATAAGTTGAAGGAGTAGCTTTTTAAGTGGTGGTTGGCTTCGTTACCTTCGCTGAGCGTTTTGAGGTCGTTGCCTTCGCCATATACGCATTTCAGTTCGCCTACTTCGTTTTGCTTGGTAACTTCGCCATCTTCGTCTTGTTCGTTGAGCTTGTTTCGTTAGCTAACTTCGCAACCTTTGCCTTGTTTGTTGAACTTGTTTCGTTAGCTAACTTCGCCACCTTCGCCTTGTTTGCCAACTTCTTCTCTTTCGTCGCCTTCGCTTCCTTTCGCCTCTCAAACCGAAAATCGCGGTTTGGTGGTTTAAAACTTGGACAAGCTTTTTTCTTGTTTAGGGTAGATTCTTACTACGGAATATAAGAACGCCATGAAAAGACGAGGTTTTCAAGCAGGGAGTGATAACGATGATGATTAGTCCCGAATTGTTTATTGAGCAATATAAGAATAAAACGTATGCATAATTGCTTGATGTTAGAGATGAGCTTATTCGTTCAATTAAGCAGTTTGAATCAACGTCTGAAGATGAAGACGAGGGCTTCATCATGCATCCAAGTCCAGATCTTGTTTATCAGATGCATCATAAATATTTATCTGGGATTTGCTTGCTTATTGTTCAGAAGTATCGCGAACAGCAGGGTCTTGAAGATTGGTGATGTTTTGTCTCAAAGTTGTACTAAAATTGTCCTAATTGAAGCAGGGGAGGAGTGCGTTTTTTGTCGCGTTCGTTAATCTCAAGTACACTAGAGAAAATTTAATAGGTAACCGCTGTAAAAACCTTTCTTTTATAAGGGATCAACTGGAGGAAACATGGTATCTAGAACTTGTAAATCCGGGCGCGCTGTGTTGCATGGCGTGTTCATGTCAGCTTTAGCGCTTATGGCATTTGTCATGGGTACGCCTTCGCTGGCACTGGCGGAAGTAACCACCCAAACAATTGATGGCACTATGACTATTACCATGTTTGATGGAGGAACTAGCGGTTCTGGTACCACCACCACAACAACCACGGCTACTTCAAGTACTGCTACCGGTGATGCTCTTATATGGCTCGTCTTAGGTGTAGCGATCTTAATTGCAGGTGCGGTTTATATCTTCATCAAAAGCAGAAGGCTTGCCACTAATACGGGTGCTCATGCTAGCGCGGGAACTGATGTTGACGCTTCTTCCAAGAAGAAAACCATTATTGTTGCAGTTGTTACTGCACTTATTGCTTGCATGTGCTTTGGAAT
>CAVABR010000101.1:0-7362 GCA_963586955.1 bacterium | reverse complement strand
GTAAAACTTTCATTATTGCTGTCGTTTCCGCCCTTGTTGCGTGCGCATGTTTTGGTATGTTCGCAAGTAAGAGCAGTGCGTTTGCAAAAGATTACCTTGAGGGGATTACTGGCACCAGTAATGTAGTAGTAGATGAACAAGGAAATGTTTTAAGTAATGACCTTGCTATCAATAATGGTTCAGGCGTAGCAATTTACATCAATAATATCCAAGTACCTGATGAATTAAACAGTTGGAATGCCAGCATCAAAGATGAAACAGTCCAGTCAGGATCTTCTGTAAAAGGCACGTGGGACGGAAAAACTATCCCCGCTTCTGTACTTGAGCAAGTTAAGAGTAACAGCAACGCAAGCATTGAACTTGCTCTCAAGATCAGCATCAACAAAGCATTCGATTTTGATAAGTTCAGTGTTGATACCGACGATGCTACCTATGATGGTGGACAAATTACACCAAACGTAACCAGCAGTGCTTATAAACAAGGCACTGATTATGAAGTAATTTACGGTGAGAACAAAAATGCCGGTGAGGGTGCCGTCACTATCAAAGGAATTGGTGACTACAAAGGAGAAAAGACCTATACCTTCACCATTGCACCAAAAGAAGTAAGCCTTGCGTGGTCAGGGGATAGCTTTACCTATAATGGACAGCCTCAAGCGCCAACCGCTACTGTAGGAAACCTTATTGAAGGTGACACGGTAAATGTTACGGTAGAAGGTGCCCAAACCAATGCGGGCACTTATACGGCAACCGCAACGGGTCTTGATAATGCAAACTATAAGCTTCCCGCAGAAGCTACTCATAGCTTTACCATTAACCAAAAAGAACTCACCCTTACTTGGGGTAGCGAAACAGCCTTTACTTATGATGGTAAATCTCACGTGCCAACCGTTACCGTAGGAAATCTTGTTGAGGGTGACAAAGTTGTCGTTACCGTAGAGGGTGCACAAACCAACGCAAGCGATACCCCTTATACGGCAAGCGCTAAAATCGATAACGTTAACTATAAACTTCCATCAGTAAATACTAAAGAATTCAGCATTGCTAAAGCGCAAGTTAAGGTCTCCGGTATTACTGCAAAGAATAAAGCCTACGATGGCAATACCAAGGCAGATCTTGACTGCTCAAAGGCAATCTTTGAGGGCAAGTTAGACAAAGACGTTCTATCTGTTAGTGCAGAAGGCGCATTCAAGGATGCAACTATAGGAACAGACAAAGAAGTAACTATTTCTAATCTTGTTTTAGGAGGAGATTCTGTTGGCAACTATGAGCTAGACAGCGCAGGACAGCAAACATCCACTACTGCATCCATCACACAGGCTTCGCTTAATTTTGACAAGTTTAGTGTTGATGCAGAAGCAAAAGAGTATGCAGGCAAGCAAATTTCCCCAGAAGTGACTAGCGAGACTTATAAAAAAGGTAGTGACTTTGAGGTAGCCTATGGCGAAAACAAAAATACTGGCAAAGGCACCATCACTATTAACGGTATTGGTAACTACCAAGGTACGAAAACCTATAGCTTTACCATTAACCAAAAAGAACTCACCCTTACTTGGGGTAGCGAAACAGCCTTTACTTATGATGGTAAATCTCACGTGCCAACCGTTACCGTAGGAAATCTTGTTGAGGGTGACAAAGTTGTCGTTACCGTAGAGGGTGCACAAACAAACGCAAGTGATAGAACCTATACGGCAACCGCAGTAATTGACAATACAAACTACAAGCTTCCAACAGATAGCACCAAGAGCTTTACTATTGCAAGAGCAGAGATTGTGGTTTCTGGCATTACGGCAAAAGGTAAGGTATATGACGGCACCACCAAAGTAGATTTCGATTGCACAAAGGCAACTCTTGCTGGCAAAGTGGGCGACGATGACTTAACCGTCACCGCAGAAGGAGCGTTTGAATATGCAAGCGCGGGTACTAACAAAGAAGTAACTATTACTAAGCTCACGCTTGGAGGAACTTCTGCCGGCAACTATAAACTAGCCCGCGAAGGTCAGCAGACAAGTGCTACTGCAACCATCGAGCAGGCAATGTTTGACTTCACAAGGATCACTATCGATACCAAGAATGTCACTTATACAGGTGAGCAAATCAAGCCTGCCGTTACAAGCGATGACTACACCGAGTACGTTGATTATGAGGTGGTTTATGGCAAAAACATCAATGCTGGCGAAAACGCTGGTAGTGTCACTATTAAAGGCATAGGTAACTATGCTGGCGAGACTATAGAGAAATTCACTATTGCAAAAGCAAATCCTAATCCCACTATTCCAGAAGGTCTTACAGCAGAGACAGGGCAGACCTTAGCTGACGTTGTTCTGCCCAAACAAACTGAACCTGTTCCAGGCACCTTTGCTTGGGAGGCTGAAGACCCTTCGGCAGTTTCGGTAGGAGAAGCTGGTACAACACCTACCTTTAATGCTATTTTTACTCCTAATGACACCAACAACTACAACACGCAAGTTGTTGCAGTTCCTATTGCAGTCACCAATGCAAAGACCGCTTTCGCAGTGCTTTTCGCTGACAATACCCTAGGCTTCTATAATCGTGTAGAGGTGCCAAAAGAAAACGAAAGCTTCGATGGCGAAACTGTCTCGGCAGTATACAAAAACATCGAAAATGTCAACTACAAGCCTGAATGGTTAGACAAAGCTATAACCAGCGCCACTGTCGTAGACGCCGGCGTTCAGCCCAAATCAACCGCCAACTGGTTTGCGCTCACTGACACCTCCAAGCTCACCACGGTTGACGTATCCAAGCTCGAAACCAAAAACACCACTGACATGTCTTCTATGTTCAAGGGATGCTCCGCTCTAACCACAGTAGGAGACATTTCAAGCTGGAATACGGCTCAGGTTACCAATATGGCTTCTATGTTTGAAGGATGCACCACCCTTGAGCAAGCCGGCGACATTTCAGGCTGGAACACTGCTCAAGTCACCAATATGACCTCCATGTTCAAAGACTGCGCAAACCTTAAAGAGAACTGCATGAAGTGGGAAGTAACAAAGGTCGGAGCCAACCACACAGACTTCGACGCAGGCGCTCCGGGTATCCAGTCTCCTTGGGATGAAGACTTAGACTTTAGCAAGTTCACGGTTGATACCGGTGCTAAAACTTATAGCGCAAAACAAATCACCCCAAACGTGACCAGTACCTCCTATACCAAAGACACTGACTACGAAGTAATCTACGGCGCAAACCTAAGAGCAGGTGATGGCACCATTACCATCAAGGGTCTCAATGGATATAAAGGTGAGAAAACCTACACCTTCGCAATACATCAAAAAGAACTTGGTCTTACCTGGGATGAGACCAGCTTTACCTATGACGGAAAATCCCACCTGCCAACTATAACTCTTGATGGCATCATCGCAGGAGACACGGTAAACCATATTGTTAGAGGAACAGAAGGCATCAATGCTGGAACCTACTCTGTCATTGCCTATATCGACAACACTAACTATGCGCTTCCGGCAAACTATAAAACAACATTCACTATCACTAAGGCTACTATTGGCGTTTCGGGTATTACCGCAAAGGGTAAAACCTATGACGGTACAACCAAAGCTGAGCTTGACCTCAGTAATGTTAAATTCGATGGAAAGCTTGATGCGGATGAGCTTGGTATTACCGCAGAAGGTGCTTTTAGAGATGCAAATGTAGGATATGTTAAGACGGTAGATATTTCCATCACCGGTTTTACCGGCAAGTCTGCTAATAACTACAAAGTTGATGAGCAGAGTCAATACGCAAGCGTCTTGGCGCTCATTACTCCGCGGGTAGTAGAGCTTGAATGGAGTAATACTGAGCAGATCTATACCGGACATTTAATGATGCCTTATGCAAGCGTTAAGAACGCGGTTCTAGGCGATACGGTAAGAGTTTCATTGGCTACGGCAGACGGAGAGCCAGCCATTAAAGCTGGTACCTATGGCATCGTTGCCACCCTAAGTGATTCTAACTACGCCCTGCCTGAGGCTGAGGTGGAACCATTTACTATTAAAAAAGCGCCTATCACAGTCAAAGGCACCATCAGCGCTGCCTCTAAAACCTACGACGGAACCGCTGGTACTCAAGTTGATCTTTCTCAGATTGAAATCACCGGTGTTATAGGTAGTGATGAAATAAAGATTGACGCTACGGGTTCCTTTGAGGATGTCAATGCAGGTGAAAACAAAAAGGTTGACGTTTCCTATAGCGTTTCAGGTAAAGACGGAGGCAATTACGAAGTAGATACAACTACTTCAATAATGAGCACCACAGCAACCATTAATCGTCTTCAAATTAATACAGACAAAATTGTTGTTTCTTCTGAAGGTACTACCTATACGGGTAGTCAGCTAACTCCTCAAGTTAGCTATGAGGGCTTGGTACAAAACAAAGACTTTGCCGTTTATTATGGTGAAAATATTAATGTTGGCGAAAAAGCCGGTAGTCTAGTTTTTAAAGGTATAAATAACTACATTGGTCAGAAAACTTTAACTTTTGATATTGTCAAGGCAGATCCCGAATTTAATATCCCTCAAAACCTTTCGGCTGAAACGGGCAGTACACTTGCACAGGTAAGCTTGCCAAAACAAACAACACCCGTTAAAGGTACATTTACTTGGTGTGAACCTTCTCGCGATGTCGGAGAAGAGGGAAATCATTTCTTTAAGGCTATATTTACTCCAGAAGATACCAAAAATTATAACGTTACGGAATCTTTCGAAATTCCTGTTGAAGTATTTGAGGTAAAAACAAACTTTGCAGTGTATTTTGCTGAAGACAACAGTTTGAGATTCTATAACCGCGATGAAGTTCCACAGGCAGGCGATAAACTCGATGGTCAAACCGTAACTAAGGTATATTCCGATATAGCAACCAAAAATTATCGACAATCGGCAGCTCCTTGGCATGACAAGTCCATCAAAAAAGCTATCGTGGTTGATTACGGCGTGCAACCAATATCTACTGCAAAATGGTTCAGCCTTGATGATCAAGAGGTACTTACCGAAGTGGATGTGTCCAAGCTTGATATTTCAAAAGTGACCGACATGACCTCAATGTTTTCACATTGTAAAAACCTCACAACCTTGACGGGTGTCTCAAATTGGGATACCAGCAACGTAGAGTCTATGTCTTATATGTTTATGTTTTGTTCAAATCTTGAGCTTGATTGCTCTGATTGGAACGTAGATAAGGTTGGAATTTATGACCATACGCAATTTAACGATAAATCCCCAAATGTAGTGTCTCCTTGGGATCCAAAGACAGCCTTTGCGGTGTACTCAGAAACTGATCATAGCCTTAACTTCTATAAGCGCGTAAAAGTGCCAGCCGAACGGAGCGAATTTGATGGAAGGTTTGCAACGGCGGTTTATACCGGCATAGAAGAAAACACGTATGAGGCAACAACAGTTCCTTGGGCACAAAAAGTTCCATTCATTACATCATCCAAAGTTGTTGATGACGGAATTGCTCCAGTAAGTACCGCCTGGTGGTTCTATGATTGTTCAAATCTAACTTCGGCAAATGTGTCAAAACTGGATACCTCTAACGTAACAAGTATGGTAGCTATGTTTTACTTTACAAAAGTAACTTCTCTTGATCTTTCAAACTTTGATACGGCAAACGTAACAAACATGAGAGCCATGTTTGGAGATTGTCAAAACCTTACAGCTATTAATGGCTTGCAAAATTGGGATACGGGCAACGTGACCGAGATGGCTTATGTGTTTGGGCATTGCTCCAATCTAGGCTTTGTTTCTGTATCAGGGTTCGACACTAAAAATGCAACTACTATGGAAGGGATGTTTGATACTTGTTCCAGTCTTGCCTGTCTTGATCTTTCTAGTTGGGATGTTTCAAGTGTTAAGGATCTATCTGGTACATTCCAAAATTGCAACTCGCTTACCAGTATTGGAGATATATCTGGATGGAATACAAGCAATGTGACCAATATGTCCAGTACCTTCCAAAACTGTTCAAATCTTGTTGCTGATTGTTCAGACTGGATAATAGACAAGGTCTATTCCAGGCATTCAAGCTTTAATGAAAATGCTCCAGATGTAGTATCTCCTTGGGATGCAAGGACTGCCTTCGCGGTATTCTCCTATGCAAATTATGACAGTAGCTTGTGTTTCTATAAAGATAAGACCGTGCCAAGCAAGGGTGATGTCTATAGAGGAAAGGTAGTAACGGAAGTCTATACCGGTATAGAGGAAGACACCTACACGGTAGATACCGTTCCGTGGTGCAAATACAAAAACATAATCAAAGAACCTAACGAACCAATTAGAAAGATAGAAGTTGTTGACTACGGAATTGCTCCTGCAAGCATAGCAAATTGGTTCTATGACTGTTATTACGTGACATCTGCAGATTTGTCAAAGCTTGATACTTCTAGAATTACTGACATGGCTTCAGTGTTTTACTATTGCGGTCATCTAGAAAGCATAGATCTTTCTGCTTGGGATACTAGCAGGTTGACTAACATAAGTCGTATGTTTGACAAATGCGTGAAGCTCAAATCAGTTAATCTCTTCGATACCTCTCAGGTAAGAAATATGAGTTATCTGTTCAATGAATGTGAGAAGCTTGAGTATGTCAATACATCAAATTGGGACACTTCAAAGGTAACAAACATGCATGCTGTGTTTGTCAGCTGTGGAGCGCTCGAGTTTTTAGATGTTTCCAGATGGAATACCTCACGGGTGATTGACATGGGTGAGATGTTTGCTTGCTGTTACAAGCTTAGTGCAGATTGTTCTGGCTGGGATGTAAGCAGAGTTTTTGATCATAGCTACTTCAGGTCTTCGGATAAAGTAATGCCTCCTTCTGCTTGGCCTGATGCCTAGGTCGCTGTCACTTCAGTTGGGGGATAGCTTCTTGAGCGCGGTTGCTTGATTTTGAACTGACGGTTTCGAGCTTTTCAGAGGGTAGGCAAGTGTCTACCCTCTGTTTGGTTGAACAAAGTCTGGATTGCTGGTTGAGTAAGCTTTAATCTCAGGGGGCGAACCAACAAGAGTTAAGCATGGATGCACTCAGTGTTTCAAAATGCCGAACTTTTTACCTTGAGGGCAAATCAGAAGAGGTTAAGGCGAGAAGCACTCAGCGTTTTCAAACTTCCCTTTGATCGCTTCGCTCGCTGTATAGGTCTCAGGCTTCAATCGCTTTCGACCCACACACCGAGCGAAGCGATCCGTATAAAACAGAACGATGCAGTGCGACGCATAATGAGCTTGCGCAACATATGAGTGAATTACGAACGCCTTTTTTCGCGAGGTTATTAACGCAGGGATCGCAGTTGATCCACGTGCGCAAGCGAATGGTAGGAGCACGGGTGACTTCGAGCTTAATCTCTTCTGATTT
>CAVABR010000100.1:0-7644 GCA_963586955.1 bacterium | reverse complement strand
GTTGTGGAACCTGAGCTGGAGCTTGAGTAGCTGACGCAGGAGGTTCTGGCGCTGATGATTGAGCAGACGCAACTGGTGCCGATGCTTGAACAGGAGGCTCAGGAGCAACCGGCGCCGATGGTTGAACAGGAGGCTCGGGCGCTCCTGGCTGAGTAGGCGGAACTGGGGAAACTGGCGCAGGCGGAACCGGTGCGGTTGGCTGAGCGGGAGGCTCTGGCGAAGCCGTTTGAGCGGGAGGCTCAGGTGCAGACGCTTGAACGGGAGGTTCTGGTGCGCCAGGCTGCGCTGAAGCATTACCTACAGGTTCCGATGCTACTGGTTGAGCAGCTTGCCCGGGCACGTCAGATGGCGTTGAAGCATTATCTGTCACGTCGTTTTTGGCGTCCGTCAAAGCAGACCCACAATTAGGGCAAAAACGAGCGTTTTCTGAGTAATCTATTCCACACTTATCACAATGCATGATAAATCCTTTCGAGTTTTAGGGCATAGCCCCTTAGCATGCTGATCTCAATCGTTCTGTTTTTTCATTCTACCGTATTAAACCTAGCCAAAGTGAGCTCTACGGAGTTGTTGGATTCCTTAACTTGATGGCGCAACAATACTGAAATAGAGGCTTATACTTCCTACATAGTTACCATCAAGCTCCACGTTGTACCAATACAAATCTGGATATATAGGATAATCGTAATCTTGTTCAGAAAATACGCACCAAGAATACGAATAACGACCGTTCATGCCTTTAATGCTGGGGTAATGATCATTGCCATCATAGACAAAGGAAGTAGGTTCAACGTAAAGCCCAAGCTTAGACATATCAACCTGTTGAGGTTGAATGTACCAATCTGCACTTGCTACGCCCGTATAACCACCTTTTTTCCCTGAAATATAAACCGTATGACGTTCCCAAGCACCCCAACCACTCATGGATGAGTTCGGCATTACTTCCCACTCAGATTTATCAAGCGTTACCCCATTCAAAACTACTGAATCCGCCGTTGCATAAATAGTCTCTCCAGTGAAGGTTGAGCTGGTCGCACTAAGAAACACTTGTGCATTAGAAATATCCCCCTTTGACAGAATATTAAAGGTATATTCCAATTGCCCAGAATATAATCCAACTCCTTTAAGCTTAATGGTTCCTTGAGTGCCAGGATCCGTATTGTAACCATAGGTCACTTCGTAATCGATATCTTTTTTATATGCTGAAGTTACTATCTCAGGAGTAATTTGCTCTCCAGTCCAATCTTTATCTGATATATCAATAGTGATCTTTGATGGATCTAAATCCCAAGGGGACTTAACATTTTGAGCACCAACAACAAAACCGTCACGGTGAATTCCAACCTTTTCCACGCTCCACTGAGAACAGTCTGCCGTGAGCTTAGAGCAGTAGTAGAACATCAGATGCACATCTGTAACGTTGCCCGTATTCCAATTCTCTATGTTGTTGATTGATTCAAGACTTTCGCAATTTTGGAACATGCTTCCCATATCCTCTACGTTGCTAGTGTCCCAACTTGCTGTGTTTTCAATTGTTTTAAGGCTTGTACACTTGCAGAATGCGCCAAACATATCTTTAACATTGCTAACATTCGTTAGACCTTTAACTGTTTTGAGTTTTTTGCACCCATAGAACGTTAAGTGCATCGAAGTTACGTTGGAAGTGTCTAATTTTGACAAATCAACGGAAGTCAAAGACTCGCAGTCTTCAAACCAGCTTCGCATAGATTCCGGAGCGGTTATTTCACTTTTAACCGTTACCGAAGTAATAGACTTCTTATAATCGCTCCACTTATAAGAACTTAGATCATCGTATACTGCCGTTACAGTTTTTCCGTCATAGGTAGACCCTTCCACTGGTTTAACGTCATTGTAGAAGGTAAGACTTTTGTCTGTATTTGAATACATTGCAAAGTCAACTTTTCCATCAACTCTGACGGAAATCTCAATATCATCAGTTGTGTAATTTGTAGTGTCTTTTGGCGTAAAGATAGCCGGGAAGATAAACGTACCCCGTTCTGTACCAACCGAAGTGGTTTTATCCTTCCAGGTAATCGTGCCATTTTTGTACGTAGGCAAAACGGCATCTGCCAAAGTCTCTCCCACTCCTGCAGTAACATTGTCAGGCAGGATATAGCTGGCTTTAATCTTATTAATGGTTGCCTGCACGGTAGTGACAGATTTATCAGTATCTACCCGGTAATTGTTTGCACCTTCACCACTAAGAGCATATGAGATTTTAACGTCTCTGGTTCCTGCGTTTTTATCTGCAAACTTTCCTGTGGCATTAGCGGTTACTTGATCATCTTTCACAATGCCTGTGATCTGCATGTTTTCAGTATTAAGGGTGGCATTTGTTGAGGCATCGTAGTCTTTGTTTTCAGCAGTAACACCAGTAATAGTAAGTGGTGCTTTATTGATCTGATACGTTCTTCCAACCGTACCTGCGTAGTTACCGGCACCTTCAACAGCTACCTTAATGGTTGCCACATTGGTGAAGTCTTCAGTGTTGTAAGTTACTTTGTAGTCGGTATTTTCTGTCAAAGTATTACCGGCTTTGTCTTTAACCTCAGGGCTCCATTTTTGTTCTTCGCCGTTATAGGTAGTGTTTTCAGGCGTGCTGATTTCAACTCCACCGTAAGTTGAAGTTTTAGGCGTAATGGATTGAGTAGTGACAGAAAGCTTACCCTCGTCTTTGGTAATGGTGTAGTTATCTGCCTTGAAGTTTGAGGCGGTGTCGTAGGCAATCGCATTGGTCACTTCGCCTTCGCTAACGTTGGTTACGCTACCAGTTGCGCGGACGTTGGAAACCTCATTAGAGAGAAAGCCCGTGTTGCCACTCTGCTCCCAACCAGTAACATCTGGTTTGGTAAGCGCCGTGCCATCATAGGTCTTTGTTGCGCTTTCGCTTGCAAGGGTTACCGCACGCTTATTGACAGAGAGAATGCCAAGGTTTGTTTCAATGCCAGTGAAGTATTCAGTTACCTCGTTGCCACTAGGATCAAAGATCTTGAATTCGGTTACAGCGTTTTCAGAATCGCCCGCATCAGTTTGAGAACCAGAAGTGATTGCCTTATAAGTCAAGTTATCAGGAAGATCGGTCACGGTAGCTTTGTCGGAAGCAAGCGCAGTACCGTCGTAGGTCTTTTCTGCGCTTCCTGCTATCACATTAATCTTGATAGCACTTTTCGTTACTTCAAGAGTACCCAGGTTTTCGCTGACGTTATAGTTAGCCTGCTTTGCGGTGCCACTCCAGCCAATGGAGTAAGTGTTGCTAGATGTACCGACATTAGTTTGGCTGCCTGTAGTTGCAAAGGTGGCGGTTTCGTTGTTTACGAAGCCTGAGATAGCGCCATCAGCGGTGAGTGCCGTGCCGTCATAGTCCTTAGTAGCATCAGGTGTTGTAACCGTAAGTGTTGCCGGGGTGATTTTGATAGTTCCGCTAACACGCTTGATGTTTAAGCTGTCAGTTACATCTTTGCCTTGAGCATTAACGATAACAAGATTGTCAACATCAGCCGTGGTGCCGTCACCGTTTACGTCCGTTGCGGTTGCGCTAGAAGCTGCAGTCTGTACCGTATATTCATCAGGAAGTCCCGTTACGGCTACCGTTGCACCGTGAGCTTGTCCATCGTAGGTAAATGTCCCGCCAGTAGCGGTAGCTGTGATTTCTTTTGCATGCTCCTTAACGGTTAGAGTTCCCAGGTTTTCTTTGACAATGGTGTAGTTGGCTTGCTTTGCCGTGTCATCCCATTTAATTTCATACGTATTTGCGCTCGAGCCAACATCGGTTTGAGACCCAGTTGCGCTAATTGTGGCAGTTTCGCGGTTTGCAAAGCCTGAAATGGAAGCGACTCTACAAGTCAAAGGAGTATTGTCAAACGCCTTTTCTGCAGAACCAGTGGTTACCTCTAGAGGTGCAGGAGTAATAGAAAGAAGCGCACTTGTTGTTACAACGCCTTCATAGTTAGCCTCAGAAGTTGCACGGATCTGAACATCGGTGGACTCAGAGACATTGGTAATAGAAAGACTACTTGGTTTTTCTGTCCAATTTGTACCATCAGTGCTGTATTCAATCTTTACCACGTTACCCGCTGGCAAGGCAGATGCAGTGGCTGGGCTTGCTACTAGAGGCGTACCGTCGTAGGTCTTAGAAGCTGATGCAGGTGTGAGTGTGAGGACATCATCAATAACAGTTTTTGTGATCTTATAGCTTCGCTCAACTGTTCCCGCATAATTGCCAGCACCTTCGATAGTTACCTTGATGGTACCTGCATTAGTGAAATCTTTGGTGCTGTAGGCTACTTTGTAATCCGTATCCTCTTCTAATGCATTGCCTGCTTTGTCAGTTACTACTGGAGCCCATTTGTGCTCTTTGCTGTCATAGCTCACATTTTCAGGCATGGTAATAGAAACACCACCATAGCCTTGAGTATCAGGTGTAATGGATTGAGCGGTGATAGAAAGCATGCCTTCGTTCTTGTTGATAGTGTAGTTGTCAGCCTTGAAACTTGAAGCGGTGTCGTAAGTAATTGCGTTAGCAACTTCGCCTTCACTAACGTTGGACACGCTCCCTGTTGCATGAACGTTAGAAACTTCGTTGGTAATAAAGCCGGTATCGCCAGACTGCTCCCAACCGGTAACTACTGACTTGGTTAACGCAGTGCCGTCATATACCTTAGAGCCACCTTCGCTTTTAAGATTTACGGTGCGCTGAGTAATCTTGAGCGGTGCCGTTGCTTCTGCGGTGCCTTCATAGTTAGCATCAGAAGTTGCGCGAATCTTTACGTTGGTAGACTCAGAAACATTGGTGATAGAAAAATCACGCGCGGTTTCTGTCCACGTTTCTCCATCTAGGCTGTATTCAATCTTTACCACATTGCCTTCTGGTAAGGCAGATGCCGTTGCTGAGTTCGCACTTAGAGGGGTGCCGTCATAGATCTTTTCAGCAGGATCCGGCGTGAGCGTTAAGTTCTTATCAAGAGGCGCCTTGGTTACGGTAAGAGTGCCAACATTTTCGTTCACGGTGTAGTTAGCCTGCTTTGCGCTTCCGTTCCAATTGATGAAATAGGTGTTGCTGGATTCGCCTACATCAGTTTGGCTACCCGTAGTTGTAACTGTGGCAGTCTCGCCATTTACAAAGCCTTCGGCAGTGCCCTTAGAAGTTAAAGCCTTGCCGTCGTAGGGTTTTGTTTCACTTGGCGTGGTAACGGTAAGTGTTGCAGGGATAATCTTGATGGTTCCACTAATGCGTTCAATATTCAAACTAGTGGTTACATCTTCGCCCTGAGCATTAAGAACAACTAGAGTATCAACCTTAGCTTCAACGCCGTCGCCATTTACATCTGTGGCTGTTGTATTGGATAGCGCAGTTTGCACTTTGTATCCAGCCGGAAGCGTACCAACCGATACCGTTGCTCCATGAGCCATTCCATCATAGGTAAACTCTCCGCCTGTAGCTGTTACCAAAATTTTGTCTTCAAAATTCTTAACGGTTAAGGTTCCCAGGTTTTCTTCAGCAAAGGTGTAGTTATCCAGCTTTGCGGTACCATCCCATTTGATCTCATACGTATTGTCGCTTGAACCAACTTCAGTCTGTGATCCTGTTGCGTGAATGCTAAGAGTTTCGCCAGGGATGATGCCTTCAACTGAAGCTTTGTCGTAGGTTAAAGGAGAGCCATCGTAGATCTTTTCTTGAGATCCCGTAGTAACAATTAGAGGGGCAGCGGTAATGGTTAGCGGTGCCGTAGCTTCTACGGTGCCTTCATAGTTAGTATCCGAAGTTGCACGGATTTGTACCGTAGCGGAATCAGAAACGTTAGTAGCAGAGAAACTGCTTGCGTTTTCTGTCCAGTTTGTGCCGTCAATACTGTATTGAATCTTTACGGTATTGCCTTCTGGTAAGCCCGATGCCGTAGCCGGATTTGCGGTCAGCGCACTTCCGTCATAGGTCTTTTCAGCAGGAGCTGGAGTAAGCGTTAAATTATCCTTAAGAGAAGCTTTGGTGATTTGATAGACCTTAGCTGCTGCATCTTTGTAGTTGTTTATACCTTTGATGCTCACCGTAATGGAACTGCCTGCATTGACAAAACCATCGGCATCGTAGGTTAACTCATAATCGGTATTTTCTACCAAAGCTTTACCATTTTTGTCTTTTATTGTTGGAGCCCATTTGTGCTCTTTGCCGTCGTAGGCAACGTTTTCAGGCGTGTCAAAAGTAACGCCGTCATAGCTTGAAGCGCTAGAAATAATAGACTGAGGAGCAATAGAAAGCGTGCCTTCTTCTTTGGTAATGATGTAGTTGTCTGGGTTAAAGCTGGAGGCGGTGTCGTAGGTAATCGCATTGGTTACCTCACCTTCGCTGACGTTGGTCACGCTCCCGGTTGCTTTGACGCTAGTTACTTCGCCTGTAACAAAGCCGGTGTTGCCAGATTGTTCCCAGCCCGTAACATCTGGTTTAGTGAGTGCAGTGCCATCGTAGGTCTTTTTTTCGCTTTCGCTTGTAAGGGCTACCGCACGCTGGCTGACCTTAAGAGGTGCCGTAGCTTCTACGGTGCCTTCATAGTTAGTATCCGAAGTTGCACGGATTTGTACCGTAGCGGAATCAGAAACGTTAGTAGCAGAGAAACTGCTTGCGTTTTCTGTCCAGTTTGTGCCGTCAATACTGTATTGAATCTTTACGGTATTGCCTTCTGGTAAGCCCGATGCCGTAGCTGAGCTTGCGGTTAGAGCGATACCGTCATAAACCTTCTCGGCAGAAACAGGGGTGAGCGTTAAGCTCTTATCAAGAGAAGCTTTGGTCACTTTTAAAGTACCAATAGTTTCGCTCACCATGTAATTACTCTGCTTTGCGGTGCCATTCCAGTCAATTGCGTAAGAGTTTTTGGATTCGCCGGCATTGGTTTGGGCGCCAGTAGTTGCGAAGGTGGCCGTTTCGTTGTTTACAAGACCTGAAATAGCGCCGTTAGCGGTGAGGGCTGTACCGTCATATTGCTTGTTAGCGCTTGGCGTTACTACCGTAAGCGTTGCAGGAGTGATTTTAATCGTTGCGGGAATGCGCGTAATGTTTAAGTCTTTAGTTACGTCTTCGCCCTGGGCGTTGACGATAACCAAATTGTCAACGTTAGCTGTTATGCCGTCACCATTTACATCAGTTGCGTTCGTATTAGATGTTGCGGTGCGTACGCTGTATCCAGAAGGAAGCGTGCTTACCTCAACGGTTGCACCGTGCACTTGACCGTCATAAGTGAATGTTCCACCCTTGGCCGTTGCAACAATCTCTTCGGTGGATTGCTTAACCGTTAAAGCTCCAAGGTTTTCTTTAGTAATGGTGTAATTGGCCTGCTTGGCAGTGCCAGTCCAGTTAATCTCATACGTGTTAAGACTTGAGCCAACTTCGGTTTGCGATCCTGTTGCATGGATTTCAGCGCTTTCGCCATTGACTAAGCCTTCAACAGAAGCATTGTCATAAGTCAGAGGAGTGTTGTCGTAGACCTTTTCTTGAGAGCCAGTAGTTACCGTTAAAGGAGCTTTCCCAATAGCAAAGGTATAGGTTTTTTCACCCTTGTAATCACCGATGCCCTTGATGATGATGGTGCCCTCACCTGCGTTTACGTTCTCACCGTAAACCACTTCAAAGTCAGT
>CAVABR010000099.1:0-7751 GCA_963586955.1 bacterium | reverse complement strand
TTCCGCCTGCACGTCAGCGCAGGTTCAGCTGGCTTCAACTTCACAAAAATCAACGTGGCCTGGGTGCGAATGTGCTTCACAAAAACCAACGCGCCCTGGGTGCGAATGCGCTTCGCAAAAATCAACACCCACTTGGCAAAAGCGCTCTTCACAAGAGCACTCCTCACAAAAGCGCTCCTCACACAAGTCAAAGACTCCTGGATACGGACGCCCTCCCAAAAAGCATGCCCTCAAAGAAAACCTCCGCACTATTTCCACCCTTATGAGCTGGAGCATGGAAGATTCTCTTGAATCGGCCGATTCCATGAGATCCCGCGGATGGGGTTCCGTCCAAAAAAGAACCACGTTTAAGCGCTACCGCTTCTATACCTTCGACAAAGCAGTGTTAGCGGTACTTGTTTTGCTTGGAGCACTCAGTGCGCTTTGCGCTTTTGAGCTTTGCCCTTCCTTTTCCTTTTTCCCTACAACCAGTGGCACACTTTTTAGCTGGAGCTTAATACCGTATGTGCTTCTCTTTTTATTTCCCGCTCTTTTAGAACTCTACCGAAAGATTCGCTCATGAACCTAGCGCTTGAACTCAACAGTTTCTCTTTTGCTTATCCTGGTCAAGCTCTGCTCTTGGACACCCTTTCTTGCTCAGTTAACGAAGGCTCCTTTGTGCTTCTCACGGGAAAAACCGGTTGCGGGAAAACCACCCTGCTTAAAAATTGCAAACCCGAACTTGCGCCAGAAGGCGAAAAACAGGGCTTAATTAACGTGTTTAACAGAGCGCTTGATTCGCTTTCTTTAAAAGAATCAGCCCAGCTCATTGGCTATGTTTCGCAAAATGCCGACAATCAGCTTATCAGCACCGAAGCATGGCATGAGCTTGCCTTCGGGCTTGAAAACATAGGCACACCCAACAACCTTATACGCAGACGAGTTGCCGAGCTTGCTCATTTCTTTGGCATAAATAGCTGGCTTCATCAAAAAACAGCAACGCTTTCGGGCGGGCAAAAACAACTCCTGGTTCTTGCGAGCACGCTTGCACTCAAACCAACTCTACTTTTGTTGGACGAGCCAACAAACGAGCTCGACCCGCTTGCCAGCCAGACATTTCTTCATGCACTCTTTCGGATAAATAAAGAGTTGGGAATCACCATTATTGTTGCAACGCACAGCCCTGAACAAATGCTCCCCTATGCCGACCGACAACTTTGCCTTGAAAATAGAGGGCTATCAGATGTGCCACTCGCTCAACAAACAATTGCGCCTGAAGCTTTCTTCTGCACGCCTGCACAATTGGATGGTTGCCGAACAGAAAACGCTCAGCCAAAAAAGAAACTTGCATCATTACACCAGAATAATGCAGAGGCTACCACCCCACCACACACGCCAGCAGAAAACGAACCGGCACAAAAAGAACCCGAACAAAAAGCTTCTGATCAAGAAAAACTAGCACGGAAAAAGCCTACGCAAGAAAAGGGTCGCCATAAGAACCGAGCGCCAAAAAAGCACCTTCAAAACGCATTCGCCCAAAAGAGACCGGCACTTTCATGTAAAGAGGTCTTCTTTCGCTACGACAAAAAAGAGCCCCTGGTTTTAAAAGGCACCTCATTTGAAGTGCAGAAACAAAGTGTGCACGCCCTTGTTGGCTCGAACGCCTGCGGAAAATCCACCCTGCTTGCCTTAACGGCACGCACCCTCAAACCCGAACGAGGCAAAGTTACCAACACGCTTTATTCCTCCCAAGGCTTCATTCCTCAAGACCCGAAAGCGCTTTTCGTTTGCGACAGCGTCATGGAAGAACTGCAAGAGTGGCAAAGAGAAAGCACCTATACCACCGAAGAAATTGACCATATTCTTGATGAGTTCAATCTGAAAAGCCACAAATTGCACCACCCCTATGATCTTTCGCGCGGACAGCAACAATTGCTGGCCTTTGCAAAAATAGCGCTCACCAAACCACAGCTTTTCATTCTTGATGAACCCACCAAAGGGCTTGACCCAACGGCAAAATTCATCTTCGCCAAAAAGCTCAGAGCATTTATCGAAGATGGGGCTACCGCATTAATTGCAACTCATGATCTTGAGTTTGCTGCCTGCGTAGCAGATACCATCACGATGCTTTTTGATGGCGAAGAAGCCTGTAGCGAAACCGCAAGCGAATTTTTCCAAAACAACTTGTTTTATCGCGCTCATCGAAACGCGTTTACTGACCTGTGGACACAAAAGGATGAGCAATAATGTCTAGGATTTTGCAACATCTCGAAATTCCTGCACTTATTATCGCTCCCTGCGCACTGCTTTTGTGCGCTTATCTGCAAATTGAACAATCAAGCATCATCACGCTGATCTTCGTAGTTCTTACGCTTCTGATTTTCTTCGCAGAATTCGAATCAAGCAAGCCAGCTCTTAGGCAGATCATGCCCACGGTCGTACTTGCTGCACTTGCTTCGGCCGGACGCATTCTGTTTGCGCCCATTCCTGACTTCAAACCGGTAAGTGCTATCTGCATTATGGCGGGCGCAGTTTTTGGAAAACGATGCGGATTTATGGTAGGCGCCCTTACAGCACTGTGCTCAAACTTCTTTTTTGGGCAAGGCCCTTGGACACCATGGCAAATGTATGCCTGGGGAATGATTGGCTATTTCGCAGGCATCTTAGGACAAGTAGGAGTTTTTGGAGAAGCGAAGGTTTCTCACACAACAAGTGGCAACAACCTAAAAACTGCAACAACGCCAACCGCCCTTGAAGCTAACAAAATTAACGTCCAGCCCCAAGACAAGGAAAAAGTTTCCGAACAACAGCTCCAAGATGAAAAAACGTCTCCTAAGCAACAAGCCCAATCCCAAAAGCCATTCGCTAGGCGTACGTTTTCTTTAAGTACGCTGGCTTTAATAAGCTACGGGTTCCTCTCAGGGGTCTTCTTCGGATTTATTCTTAACAGCTATTATCTGGTAGGCTTCGTAATCCCCGTCTCTTGGCAAGGAGCGCTTACGGTCTATCTTAGCGGGCTTCCCTTCGACATAATCCACGGCATAGCAACTGTAGTATTTCTTTTAGCACTGTTTGTTCCCTGGAAAAGAAAGCTTGAGCGCATCAAAGTGAAATACGGCCTTTAAGCACACTGCGTGCCACTCATTGTCTTCGCGGACAACGCACCTTTTCGCGCGCTACCCAGCGACACCTTTACGCGTCGCACACCTCTTTATTCACGGAGCGTACCCTTCGTACATGGCGCGCGCTTCGCACACTGCCAAACACCCTCTTCGCGCGCCTTGCCCTACCTCTAAACAACGCGCATTATAGCCCAAGCCTATAACAGGCCACCCATAATCAATATGACGTTTTGGGCGTTGCATTATTGCACCTTGGCCGACCTATTTTCTATAATCAAGCGCATGAAAAAGATACTTAACACATTCAAACGAGCAAAAGCTAACAACCAAGGCCCTCTGATTTCTTTCGAAATCTTCCCACCCAAGGGCACCCTCACTCTTGATAGCGCACGCGAAACAGCAAGCCAGCTTGTTGACCTTCATCCTGACTTCATTTCTGTCACCTATTCAGCAGGCGGAAGCAACAACGGAAACGCAACTAACGATATCGCAGCGCTTCTTCAAGATGAGCTCGACATGGCAACCATGGCTCACCTCACCTGCGTAAATGCGACCAAAGAAAGCATAGCCAATGCACTCGAAGATCTCCAGCAAAAAGGAATTGAGAATGTCCTTGCCCTACGCGGAGACCTTGTTCAAGGACAAAAAGCAAGCGAATCATTCCACTATGCAATTGATCTGATCCCTCTTCTAAAAGAAAAAGGGTTCTGCGTTGGCGCGGCAGCCTATCCTGAAGGGCACCCCACGGTACTAGGCCCTGAAGTCAACATTGAGCACTTAAAGGCCAAGCAAGACGCGGGCGCGGACTTTTTTGTCACCCAACTCTTCTTTGACAATGAAGTGTTTTATCGCTTCTGGGACAAAGCGCTCAACGCTGGCATTACTGCCCCTATCACCTGTGGCATCATGCCTTTCATGAGCAAAGACCAAGTTCAGCGCATGGTTTTCATGTGTGGCGCATCGCTTCCCGGCCACATTGTCAAAATTCTTACCAAGTACGAAAACGACAAAGAGTCGCTCCTCAAAGCAGGCATTGAATACGCAGCACAGCAGCTTATTGACCTTGCTGAACATGGCGTAGACGGACTTCACCTCTATACCATGAACAAACCAGAAGTTGCGCGCACCTGCATGAAGCTTCTTCGCGAAACATGGCAATAGCAAACGAAGATAAAACAACCACTGGCACCTTTGAAGACGCAGACCGCTCTGTGTCTTCTTCCTATAGCGCGCTCACCACATTTCGACCAAAGTGCAAAGTGCACCTCAAGGTGGACCGCCAGGCAAGCCTTCGCTATCTTGGCTATGCACAGCAGACGCTCGATCAAACGCTTATCGATCGGCTTGAAAAACTGGCTTGCCAATGCGAAAACGAACTTGAGCCCACTTTTACCTGGCGTATTGTTCCAATAAATCAAGCAAAAAGCCAGTGGAACGAAGACGATCCCCGGGTCGTGCTCAAACATACCGAATTGCAACTTCCCGGAAAAGACATTACTCACCATCTTGAAGGCGCAACTTTTGTTGCCCTGATGGCTTGCACGCTTGGCATGAAAAGCGAACGCAAGCTCAGGCTTTTATCTTCAACAAATGCTCTTGATGCTCTTGTTTGGGGCTCATGCGCAAATGCGCTTATTGAAGCCACGGCCGAAGAGGCTCAAAAAGACATTGCAAATGAGGTGACCACAAACGGCCTTTATGCACGCATGCGTTTTAGCCCCGGCTACGGGGACTTGCCTCTTTCGGTGCAACCTCTCTTCCTTAAGACCATTCAAGCACAAAGAAACTTAGGGCTTACGCTCAACGAAAGCAACCTGCTCATTCCCACCAAAAGCATCACTGCCATTGTGGGAATCTTTGACAAACAGGTTGCTTCGCGTCAAGCTAAGCCTTGTCATACCTGTCTCGCTCATGACTATTGTTCCTATCTTGAGAAAGGAATCACCTGCTATGGCAACACCAACCAATAAAACAAATACCTTCGACTCTCTTGAAGGGCTTCGCATAAAAGACGACCATCTTAGAGCCGTGCTTGAAGGCAAAGAATTCCTTATTCACGACGGTGGCATGGGCACCATGTTGCAGAAAGCAGGCATTGCCGGTCTTGGCTCTGTCCCTGATCTGCTCAACTTTTCTCATCCTGAAGAAATCACTAAAATCCATGCGCAATATGTTCAGGCGGGAGCAGAAGCTATCACCACTAATACCTTTGGTGCGAATCGTCACAAATTGCCTGACGACGTAGAAGTGGCTGCAGTTTTTAAAGCGGCGGTCGAAAATGCGCGCAATGCCCAGGCGCCTTATATAGTTGCCGACATTGGCCCTATCGGTGAGCTTATGGAACCCATGGGAAGTCTACAGTTCAAAGAAGCCTATGAGCTCTTCGCCGAACAGGTAAAAGCCGCCGACGAAGCACAGTGCGATATCATTCTCTTCGAAACCCTCTCTGATTTATCCGAAGCTAAGGCGGCTCTTTTGGCAGCCAAAGAACATTCCGATTTGCCCGTCTTTGTCACTATGACCTTCGAAGAAGATGGCAGAACATTTCTTGGCACCCCGCCAGAAGTAAGCGCAGCCTGCCTTTCAGCTATGGGCGCGCAAGTTGTTGGCATGAACTGCTCATTAGGGCCAGTCGAGGCGCTTGGTTTTGCCAAAAAGCTTGTCAAATATAGTCGCACGCCCGTCCTCATTCAACCCAATGCTGGCCTTCCCCGCATGGAAGGCGATGAGACCATCTATGACATCACTCCACAAGAATTCGCCTGCGCTATGGATGCCATTATTAAGGAAGGTGTCTCTTTGGTAGGAGGATGTTGCGGAACAAACCCCGCAATGATTGCTGAACTTAAAGCCGTCGTTGAAAAATATCAGACACCCTTTGAGCGAACCCTCAATAACGACTGCATTATGACCAGTGGACAAGAGGCAGTAATTTTAGCCGAAGGAAGCCACGAAGTTGGCATTATTGGCGAGCGCATTAATCCTACGGGAAAGCCTAAGCTCAAAGAAGCACTGCGCCAAAACAATCTTGATTACCTGGTAGGAGAAGCCGTATCACAGCGTGACCTAGGAGCAGACCTGCTTGATGTAAATGTAGGCCTGCCCGAATTAGACGAACCTGCTGTTTTAACTGCGGCGGTCAAAAAACTCCAATCAAGCGTAACGCTTCCTTTAGTCTTGGATTCAAGTGACGCTGAAGCACTTGAGTGCGCCTGCAGGATATACTGCGGAAAACCCCTGATCAATTCTGTAAATGGTAAGCAGGAAAGCCTTGATGCTATCTTGCCTATCGCTTCAAAATATGGATGTTGCGTTATTGGTCTGTGTCTTGATGAAGACGGCATACCATCCACCGCACAAGGACGTTTCGAAATTGCAAAGCGCATTGTTTCAGAAGCGGCAAACTACGGCATTCCCGCCTGCGATATTGTTATCGACTGCCTTACCATGGCTGTTGCTACCAATCAGGATGAGGCAGTGGCTATTCTTGATGCCATAAAACTTTGCAAACAACATTTAGGGGTTCGCTGTGCGCTTGGCGTGTCAAACATCAGCTTTGGCCTGCCTCAGCGCAACTTGATGAGCAGTAACTTTTTATCGGCCGCCTTTGGCGCGGGGCTAGATCTGCCTATTATCAACCCAAATGCTGCACGCTATAGAGATGTTGTCCGCACGTATCGGGTAATTAACGGCCAGGACAAAGGAAGCGTGGACTACATTGCATACTGCAATCAGAACGCTGACCCGTATGACGCAAAGCCTTCTTTTTCTGTTGACGAAGAGCTACTCTCGCAAGGTCTTTCGCTTATTACTCAGGCCTGCGGGTTAGACAACAATGCTGAGGCGCTTACGTTGTTGTCGGGCGCCACTAAAAACACCTCAGGCAAAAGCGCAGGCAAGGGCAAAAAAGAGGCCGTGGCACAAAATTCCACCAGCAACGCAGGTCAAGCGGACAATACAGATCTTCCCCTTGCTGAATGTTTCAGCGATGCCTCAGACCAAGCCCGAAACATCCAAAACCTCATTCTGACCGGGCGCAAAGAGCCCATGAAGCACGCAACTGAAGAACTTCTTCTTACCCATGACGGCCTTGAGCTTATCAATGATCTGTTTATTCCTGTCTTAGACGAAGTAGGCATTCGCTTTGATAAGGGTGAGTTTTTCTTGCCCCAGTTAATGGCTTCAGCTGAAGCGGTAAAGGCAGGCTTTGATGCGGTAAAAGCTCATATGGAAACAACAGAAGCAGCCGAACCTTCAGAGGACAAGCCCATCATCCTTGCCACCGTAAAAGGAGACATTCACGACATTGGAAAGAATATCGTGAAGATGCTTCTGGAAAACTACGGTTACCGTGTGGTAGACCTTGGAAGAGATGTTGATCCTCATGAAATTGTACGGGTAGCCAAAGAACAAAACATTCGCCTTATTGGGCTTTCGGCGCTTATGACTACCACGGTTAAGTCCATGGAACAAACCATTGATCTTCTTAAAGAGGAAATCCCCGATGCTAAAACATTTGTAGGAGGGGCGGTTTTAACGCCCGAATATGCCGAAACTATGGGAGCAACCTGGTATGCCAAAGATGCAGCGCACAGTGCGCGCATTGCGGAGGAATTTTTCGCTCAGCAATAACCGCCCAGTCCCCCGTTT